>NZ_JBFRJZ010000061.1:0-32151 GCF_041469125.1 Vibrio sp. 10N.286.51.E5
TCTACCCTGCCAGATAGGGCAAGGACGACTTTTCAAACCATCACTTTGAACGGGGCTGGTGCCAAACCCACGTTATTTTTGCTTTGCTTGCACAATACAAAATGTTCTTTTCAACTTCTAATCGTGCTGTTTTTACTCTCACCTTTCTATCGCACTTCTTTGAACATATGGAAACGATTTTCAAGATTGAAAGAGAAGAGGAAGTGACTAGTGCTTTTCGTAATCTAAACCGAAATACAACATTTAACTTACCCAACTTCGCTGGGGTAACAACCAATGAAATTGCTGACCGATTCGACACCTTGCGTAAAACCAATACATACGAAGGATCGATTAACAACCAACTAAGGCAACTCTGCAACTTCTTCAATCTAAATTGGAAAAATAGGACTAAAAAGAAATCGTCAACACGTGCGGTATTGAGACAGCGATTCAACAACAAACAACTCGAGCGTGTTATAGGTGCTAGCAATGATACCTATACAAGTATCGCAAATACTCGAATTGACAACACTAAATCGGGTATTGAACAAACCGAAGCCTTTCCTTCGATGAGCTTCGTAAAGAAAGAGTCCACAATAGACAGAAAACCGGAACATGAAATTCCAGCAATTAAGCAGATTAATGAGAACTCATCCCGTCAAACACAAATAACAAACATCTCCAAAAGTATTCAGCGCGCCCACAATTCAACTTCTCTTGATAAAACCATACTGCAGATTCACGACCTCTCTTTTCTACTTTTTCAACTAAATAAGAAAAAGAACTATCGTAAACTTATCGGAGTTGTTGAGACGAATGTGATCTGCAAGTTGCTTACTGCTTCACTTTACCTATCGAGACCGATAGCAGATGTTTGCTCTTTAAAGATTCTCGATAAACACTCTGAAGATGGTGAGGGCTTTGTGCGGATTGATAACACTTGGCACTTTAAGGCTGCATTTGTTGATAGTCTCACAGTCGCCGAATACTCTAGCTCAAGTGAGTTAATAAAAATCAGTGACTATTCACTCACACAAGTACCCGAGTTTCTAGTTTCTATATTGGATTTCAATCAACGAAATGCAGGTCCGTTGTTTAATAAAATATCTAAAAGCAGGTATCGTGAGAGCTGTGCAACATTCTTGAAGAACCTATCAGAAACGCACGCCGTCAGAATCAGTCTTAAATCAATTCAATACTTCAGTCTTAACTTTAACGAAGCCAACCAATTAATCGACTCTGTTATTTTCGATTTCGCTTTCAATCATACCACCTACAAAACACGAGCTAGTCGCCACTATACTCAATATTCATTTATGGAAATGAGCTCAAGTATCTTTTATTTCTGGCAAGCTATCGTTGATAGAGTAACCTCTTTAGGGTTTATCCCCAGTATTAAAGTAGGAAATGTAAAACTCATTGATTATCTAATTACTTGTGACTGCAATGTTGTTGGTTCTAGGTTTTTACCTTCTAAAGCGTTCTTTCAAAAGCGTTACGCATCTCTTCAAAGAAAGCTGGCTGGGTATAACCAGCTCGAAATACAGTCTTCGTATGACAAATTAATCCAATATCATAATGATTACGTGTTTTACGTAAGCTCAATGCTGTTAGCAATGACAGGTTACCGCGCTGTTTATAACCCTCTCCCTTCTTTAAATTTAAGGTTGAGTCGTTATAAAATGCTAATGATCAGCGATAAAGATGACGTAGACTTCACCCACGCACGCATTATTCCACTCGCTGAAAATCTGGATAAACAGATCAAGCATTATCAAAACCACCTCAAACAGCTAACTAACATTCTTCATGTACTACAACCTGAAATAGCATTCCACGCCAAGAAGCAAACAGAAGAGTTGACTCAGTCATTATCAATTAAGCAGTCTGAAGCAACAAACTGGTTCTCAGAGATTAAAAACTCAAAAATATACCCCGGTGTACTTTTCTATTTCATGGAAAACCGCCACGGTATACATATGAGGAACGTACACCCAGCTTGGTTAAGTGAACAAGAAAATACAGACTACCCTCTCAATGCAACTCGACACTACTTGAGAACCTTTTTAACAAAGAGCAACCTGCCACCAGAATCGATAGCCTTCACTATGGGACATTGGTCCACTGGTGAAGCTCCTCTTGGACGTTATTCAACCTTCGACTTCAACGAAGCATGCAGGGCCGTCAGTCCAATAATCCAAGGTATGGCCAATGATCTGAATTTAACTCCAATTCGCTCGCTGTTGGCCTAAGGAGCCTGTATGCCACCTTCAATAGACCTTAAAAGATTAATTGCAGAGGCTTCAGTAGTATTTAAACAAGATATTGAGAATATATTTGTCCTCGATACAGAAAAGGCAGCAAAAAAGTTAATAGAGAAACTACACGCCCTAATCACTAAATTACTTGTGGTCACTTATGATAAAGAAGCAAAATCTGACGCCATCACAATAAAATCACTCAATGTGCTCCAGTCAAAACTCGATTCGAATATAGATGTCCAATCCCTGCAGCGGAAAATTTTACAACTCTATTTGGTGTTGTTGGAGCGAGAGTTCCAGGTTACTTCTCCCCCTTTAGGCTCATTTACTGAAATTCGTAGGGATAAGCCTATAGTTACGCCAGGAAATATTTTCAAAGCCTCGTTAGCTGACAAACTCTATTCTCAACTTGAAGCAGAGATCAAGAAACCCACATTATCATTGTCTTCAGAACAGTCATTAGGGAGGCTTGCTTTATGGCTATTTTTAAAAGAAGGATGTGTCAATACAAAGGATATATCAGCTCTAATCACCAACAACCAAGACCTATATCGAACTGAACAACTAAGTTTTTTTTCTGGAAAGCAACAATATTTTCTGTCACCAGTCGCTGAAGCCCTTCTAGTTTTACACCGAATTTCATTCATAAATATGAAACATTACAATCAGTCTAGGCTATTGATTAAAAAGGCAATATTGCATCAACATGAGTACCACCTCACAGCTCCTACTCTTGTTCCTGAGTTGGCTTCACGACGAAGCTTAGCAGAGTTAACATCATCAAAAATCATGTGTTGTATCAATGATTACTGTCATCATACTGCAGCTATACCTAAACAATATTCTTTGAATCTTTCTGATATTCGCCAATGTCATCGAATCGAAACGGTGCTAACTCAGAGTCCTATCGATTTTAGGATCCAATCTAGCCTACTACAATCGACACCGTTAACTCGTTCAACAATGAAACGCGTATTCCTCGATAAGATTGATGTCTTCAGAAAACCACCAGCGAGATTAACAAACCAGGCCGCAACGGTTAGACAAAGCACCGCATGGAAAAAGAACCATACCTCTTACAATAATATTACTGAGCTAAGTAGCGATGAGTTAGTGCGCATATTGCATGGCTTCTTGGACCTATTGAAGACATCGAAAAACACTAGAAAGGAACAAGCCCATCAAGGGCGGCTAATCAGGAGGGGGCTTTTTGAATGGCTTGAAGCCGAAAATAACGCTAGTAAATATCCAGTAGTTTGGGTTCTAGTCAGTTGGATGTATCAATTGCTTTATCGGGGTGACATAGGGAAGAAAGTACTCACTTTTAGTACCATTCGCGATTATGTGAGAACCTTCGCAATCCCATTCATAGCAGAATTCAATTACTGTAACCTATTCACAATGGATGCTCTAGAGTGGGCAGAAAAGTTGAATATCGTTGCGGAGGGAATCAACTCAACTAAAAGGAAATCTTTCGTCCTCTACTTTGCTGATTTTGTCGTGAGTTCTCAAATTGTGCCCGAACTATGCTTCTCTGATTTAGATATAACAACATCTAAATCAAATGTCAGTGCTAACTTAATCACAATGCACGAAGCCGATGCTGTAACATCATTTCTCAACAAAGATAGTTTAGAAGCTGAACTTGCTCTTGTTGTATTTTTACTTGGATTTTACGGCGGCTTGCGTAGAGGCGAAATTGGAGGGCTACAACTTAATGACTTTCATTTGAACGACCACGGCTACCTTCAAGTACATATCAGACTCAATAAGTATCGATCCTTAAAAACTGGAAACAGTGCTCGCAACTTACCACTAGATTGCTTGATGCCTATTCACTGGCAAAAGAAGCTCATTTCATTTATCGACAAATCCAAACTTGGCTCTCAAAAGGCAAATGCTCTAATTTTTCAGGATACTAAAAGACTAAAAAACGCATTTACATTACTTACTGTCGTCTTAAAAGAGATCACCCAAGACGATAAACTTAGGTTTCATCACCTACGGCACAGCTTTGCAAATTGGAATTGGTTATTAATCAATTTCAATCGCTACCCTACTAATAACCTCCCTCTGCCATTGCAGCACAATTTCTTCTCGGCAGATAGGCAAAACCAGCTATTTCATCGCTTGGGTATATGCACTAATACAAGGAAAAAGGCATTTGTACTATCACGTTTACTTGGACATGGCACCATTGAAACGACATTCAGCTCTTATATACACCTAGCCGCCCTTCATATTTACTTATTAAATAGGAAGCGAAATGAGTCTCCCCTTCACTTATTGCAGTATAGTATTGATTACACAGTAAAACTCGATAACAAGAGTATGAGGCCAATCCGAAATGGCAAACCGCTGGCTCTTTATCACGACGCATTGCCAATGACTATGGTTGGAAAATCCAAGCCCGACCTTGAACGATCTCTTGAGCTACTTATTAACAAAGAAGAGAGAAAACCTTCGTCGAACAGTGTTCCCATTGCTGACGTTTTTAAATGCATTTCCCTATTAAGTTATGGTTACTCTATAAAACAAGCCGCAGAATTAACAAAGATATCTGCACAGCTCATAACTCGGATTGCACTTAGGCTGGAATCACATGGCGAGATTTACACGAGAAGATCCAAAAACACCCTTCCTGAGTTTTGCGGCATAAACAGGCTAAATCAATATCAAATAGATCAACTCAACTTTTTTATGCAGCAATTTGATAAATCGTTGCAATCAGAGGCGCTACGTAATGCCAAGATCAACCTATCCCAAGTAACCAAAGCGCTTCACCATTGTGTAGGGGCTAAAGGACACTTAGTTCGAACGCATGATATAAAGACCGTCGCATTCTTACTCAAAACCATGAAAGTGATTGGCATTAAGGATGAGCACGTAAGAATTAAATGGCATTTTTCTCATAAACTAGCGTCCGATGAAATAACGATTGATAAAGTCATTTCTCATTACCGATATTGGGAACAGTTAGTACAAAGCCGAGTTGGCTTTAATGCCACAACTATTGAAGCAGTTATCCCACATAGATATGATCGGTTATCTCAAAAAATGACAGCAATTGGTGTCGATATACACCGTTCGGATGAAGCTAAGTTTCTTGGCTATCATGAAAAAGGAAACATTAGCATCCACCTGCTTCAGACCAAAAAAGAGAACCGTGATTCACTCACAAGAGAATTTAGGAAACTGGTGCCGATGAGCCCACAGCGAAGCAGGTCATACATTACCTTTCTTCAATTACTGGATGTTTATTTGGATGTGTTCCCTTTCGACTAGCTGCAATCATCGCTGCTTTACACACTCTTTCATCCACTCTTCTACATCACTGTCGACCCAAGCAACGGCCCTCTCCCCTATAGGTACGGGCTTAGGAAATGAGCCCTCACTCATCTTTCGATAAATAGAAGACCTACTTAAAGCGGTCTTTGTCATGACTTCCTTTATTTTCAGAAATCTCATTGATGTACCTTATTTATGCTTACTCACAAAGAAGATACACCATGCCATCAAAGATCCTATTATCACACCTGCGTTAACGCACTAATGTTAAATGGATCCAAGGTTTTCAGACCAAACATTTGTTTAGCGTCAGACAACCAGCCCATCTACCTCAATAGTAATACCACTATTGACACTATAACTCGCACCGGCTTTGGCACCATCAGAGTGCACTTTGATTTTTTCCACGATATCTGGAACTAAACGCCCTTCTAACGTTTTATGGAATGCACTTAATGACTGACGTACAAAGTCTTTCGTCAATTTAGGTGTCAATTCAAAATCATTCTGACGCCACTGCCCCTCATCTTCTAAACCCATGCTTTTGTACAAACGCACGTCGGCTTTCATTGAGTCTAATACTTCTAAATATTCACGTGTTTGGTCAACGTCTTCTTCAAATATTCGCCCCAACGTTTCCGTTCTCATGGCTTTTTTGACGAAGAATAAGTAAATCGCTAGCGCTTTAGCTGTAAGTTTTACAGGTACACCAGCCACATCTAATGTCTTATCCTTGGTCGAAATTTTTACTTTAATTTCCGAGCTATGTGCACTATTCAAAGCTGATACAGTTTTTGAAAACGAATGGCTTTGCATTTGGTTGTAAATTGACTCATCAACCTGACGACGCATTCTTACAAACGGGATTTCAGCCAGGGTGACATTAGCGTCCTTGGTGTTTACGACCTTTTTTTTATCTCTCCCGACGATGTACTTGTCGTAAGGAGTTGGGTAATAAAATTCACTCACAAACTCAAAATCATCGTCTACGAACACATGACTCAGCACATCTTGCTCACGGCCATACAAAGACATTGCGTAGCCCATGTAAAAAGCCATTGTCTTTCGTCCGCCAGCAATTGAAGCATGAATCGCAACATCGTCATTGCGAGTCAACTCCTCTACTTTCTGTGTAATAAAGTCAGCCATGACGACTTGGTCTGCTTCGGCCTTTGCATCATCTAACACATTGCCTTCTTCATCAGAGATCAACCAAATATTGTCAGAACTAAACTTAATGTCTGGAAGTTGATAATCTTGTATTAACTTGTTCCAATGACCATCTTGAAACAACCCTTCTTCTAGCGTTAGCTTAGAGTTAGCGGTAGTAATCACAAATACTTCATCAGGCATTGTTTTACCTTGATGATTCAATGCAAACAGCGTTTCAGTTAGGACTTGAGGGCTTGCGCCTGTCACGGCTACCAAAATATTTTTCAAAATAGGCTCACTAAGTTATTTGGTCTTGTATGAAAAAGAAGGACTTAATAGTTATGCTATCGTCTAGATACCATAAAATTCGTCACCATCTGTTTGGTCTGTTTCCTGATTGATAATCTTTCCACAGCCTAGACAATCTGGAGTTAAGTCAGTTGGCATCATAATTATCAAACCACAGTGTGGGCATAGATCACCTTGTGTTAGCATTCACTTAGTTCCCCAAACGCTACAATGTAGCTACCGCCCCAGCCAGTATTGTGCTCTATACAAACACCATTGCGAACTTTCAGCATGCTACAAAGCTGCTCTACCGTAAGTTCAACATCAGAAATATCAAAGCCAACAGCTTGAGATAATTCATTGTTGATATAAACAAACTCACCAGCTTCTAAACAAAAACCGAATAGAAACGTCGGATCTTCCTCAAGCTTATCCCAACTCTGCACGCCCTCTCCTGCAATTTGAACTCCAGAAAACGGGGCGAACAGCGGTGTCTCATCACCTTGAATTTTTACCAATTGTATCGTCATATGCGCTAAACCCTTGTTTGTTCGAACGCTATGATAAAAGTTAGATAATTCAGATTGGTATTCTTAAGCTTATGAATGCTCAAAATGAGAAACTCCCTGCGTGTTTGAGCTGAGAGTTTATAGAAAGAGTCATATTTGGGTAAAGTAGCTAAGAAGTTTACTTGCAAAACCTATAGATAAAAGACACTAAACGCACCCTTAGCCACAGTGATACTTTTGTCATATACAAACCAAAAAAGAACAAACTCATTAACAAAACATCCACCAATTGGTTACCAGTTAGCCGTACTAAGCTAATATTTAGTACAGCTATTAAGGCCGAATCAAGAGACACAACCAATACAATGCCGATAATAAGTTCAATTACAAAATTACTGCTCGATTCTGGTTCTCTCATCAATCTTTACTTTTCAAATAACGTTTAAGTGGCGGCCACACCATTACAATCGCGGTAACTAGAGTGATACTTCCAGATATAGCCCAAAAGGTTAGATTCATTTGTTCTTTTGTTAATGCCATAATTGTGGCTATAGAGCTGGCGGGGACGAGCAAAGCAGCCACAAGTGATACTAACAACAAAACCGTGTTGGATGATTCGTCTTTCTCTTGCTTCCATAACGCATGGTTATGCTCCAGCTCGACGAATGCTTTTTGTTCTATTAACTCTAAATCTGCTTGGCAGCAGAGATATTGATACAATCTCTCTGCAAAAGGGTAAGTAGAGACATGAGACATTTTATACGATCGTCTAAATAGGGATATCCGTTCGTAAAGCCTCGCTCTTTGTTTGTTCGGGCTTAAAATCATCTCATCTTTAAAACGACCGAGCGTTGTTCGTTGGCAAATTACCGCGGCTAACAAATCAAGATAGTACTGGTTCGTCGCTAAGTTCCAGTTTAGTGATGATTCTCCTGGGGTTTGATCTACAAAAACAAGACGATTCAGATTAAATTGACAGCGCCAATCAGACCAGTAGTGAAATTGGTTCTCGATAAGCCTCTGTTTTTCGTTTTCAGAGAGCTTATACCTAGGGTTAGAAAAATTGATTCCTGCGCTAAGCTCACTCACACAAATAGTGTCAGATTGGTCAAAATCACTTACTTGCTTAATCCAAGAACAACTAACAAGCTCATGACCAAAAGCATCTTCTTCATAGTGGCTGTTATTGCTTAGAGGAAGGCTTAGTAAGTCACTAATGTGTTGCTTTAATCCTTTCTTTTGTTGTTCTGAATCCTCCCATAGACAAACATTATGCCTTTCCGTTCTCGGCTCCCATTGAAAAACAGTTCTATTGAGCTCAGCAATACTAGTTGCACTTAGGTTATCGCTAGATTCAAAATGCAAATAAAGCAGACTCACCTCGCCCATTTGGAGAAGCTGTAGCTTGGTAATACAGACCGAAAATTCGTGATTAAACGATTGTTGATTAGGTACCAAAGATAACAACGGGCTATCACTCAATTTAGCTTCAAACACGTAGCGACCTTGTTTCATTGGCCTTAACAAATCGGCACTAGATCGAGTATAGAAGCGTCTTATATCTTTGATCTCATGATCTTGTAAATCTTCGCTCCAATGTTTCCAATTTCCTGAGTTCACAAGTTCTAAAAATGATTTCTTTGAGATAAAGAGCGGTAAAAATCCCCACCCCTGCCATTTATACTCAGCCATTAAGCTTCAACCGCCTCTGTCTTGGGTAAATTATTACTGATCCTAGCTATAGAATAGCGCTCAGCAAGTACACGTACATGCTCTATCTCTTCCACCGATAGTGTATTTTCAATGTAAGCACTTAGCTTTGAATAAGGTCTTTCGTCTCGAGGAATTCTCATATACGAATCACATAAATCAGTGTACTCCCTTAGGCTAGATGCATCCTTTTGTAACTCTTCCTCAAGCAGACAGTAACGAATGGTCAAGCCAGATATACTTGATAGCCTACCCCAAGCTTTCAAGCCTATAGGCTTGGCAGGTAAAGCTTGAGTCCCACACATAAGGATGGCTTTCTGCCCTGACTCTAACCCTTTTGACAACCAATCGAGATTTGCTCGCGTAATATTGACAACTGGGAGACCGAACTCATCAAGTGTGACTTCTCCATCTCCAAAAGAGACCTTTTGCCTTTGATGAAACTCGTTTAAGTTACCTATGATATTTTCGTCATTTAATGCTGTAACTGTCGCCAATATTCCCTCTAAATCATATTCAACGCAGGTTTCTCCAAATGCCACAATCGCTCTTTGAGGCTTATTTTTGCCGACCAAAAAGACCCGTGTTTGAAGATAACCAGATGAGTACCCAATAATCTCGTCAAAGGATAATGCTTCGTCGGTAATACCAAGTGCTCTTTTCGAACTGACCTTTGATAAGTCTAATCCTTTAAGGTTAACTAATTGAGACTCTTCTAAGATATGGTTCGAGCTAATCGTACGTGTAAAGTCGCTAGAGCGAAGCTTATCTACCTCGGTGTAAGGTAACTTATACGCATCTTTCGGCAGCAGTTGTTCTGAAACAGCACAATAGCGATAGGCTCGCTGCACGGTGCGAATTGGGACACCGTGTTCAAGCGTCTCTTCCCCCAACGCTGTTAATTTAAACCTTCCATCAATAAAAGTAACAAAGGAACGGCCTGCCATTTCACTCAAGTGCTTTGTGACAAGTTTTTCTGCTAAACCAGTCAAAGTTACGATAGATTGAACAGAACTGACACCTTGCTCTATCAACTTGAAGATCATTAAATCTATATCACTTAACTCCTCTCTACTTCGCTCTTTTACCAATATTTTCACATTTAGAATCGGTAACAGACTATCTCGAACATAAAAGAGCGTTTCATCAGATCCGATCTGAGAATTTAGTACTTCAGCGTAACTCTTCAAGACATTGAAGTAAGGATTACTATTTGTTTTCTTTTTAGCCATTTTCACTTACCAACATTGTTTTAGAGTGGCGGTTCTGCGGTGCTTTACGCTTGTTTTGAAATGATGGGTTTTGCGGTCGTTGAACCGTTTTTTCGTTAGGAAGAAAACGGCTCGCTTGGATTAGCGCCCCTTTCTCATAACACTGACTCTTCAGCAGCACCATCGCTCTCTTGAATTCCACATCATGAGCACTATCTCGGTCTGCACCTTTAGTCAATGTTTGAGAATCACCGATCATTACAAGCTGCTTCTTAGCTCGTGTTTGAGCAACATTAAGTCGGCGCCAATCCGCAAGGAATCCAACCTTACCTTGTCGATTCGAACGCGTGAATGTGAATATGATCAAATCTCGTTCTTGCCCCTGGAAACTATCTACAGAAGCAACCAGTTCATTTAGTGGCATCTTGAGTTCCAGTAGCTCACCACGCTTTTGTTCTCTGCGTATTGCGTTCTGGATGGCTTTCACGTGATTTGCGTAGGGAACAATAACCCCTATCTCTCGGTTCTCAGCAAGTTCTGGCATCTCCTGAATTGAAGACTTAAGAAGCTCAATAACTAGATTTGTCTCACAAACGTTATCTTGCACCACCGCTCTGCCCTCTTCTGATGTCGACTTTTCACCTTTATTTTCTAACCAAGTCGTGTCTATCCAAATCATCGGCTGTGGGCAATATGACAGTAGCGGTTTTTTCTTATCCATACCGACACCAGCAAAATAGTTGCCCTCATAAAAAGCTTCCGAGACAAAATCACTAATAATGGAAGGACAGCGGAATTGTGTATCCAGCATGATTTTTCGGTCGTCCGGAGCGGCATTCCATAGGTGCTCAAACCAACTCAGTCGATAAAGGTCTTTGTAGTCTCCGAAGTCTTTAGCTTCAACTTCTTCCAGTACTTCATCACTGACGACAGGCGGTAACTGCTTATGATCCCCTACTAATATCGCTTTATTGGCTCGGGACAAAGGGACAATCAAGTTGTGGAGTTGTATCTGACCAGACTCATCTACGATCACAACATCAAAGTCGAGTTCTCTAAATAGGGCTTTGGTATTGATACCAATACAAGTAGCACCAACCACGTTTACGTTTTCGATTAAGATTTTATACAGCGCCTGTTGACGCTCGGTTTTCAATTTATTGAACCACTGCGTGAGGTTGCTATGAATACCCGAAACTTTACGCAACAGTTCATCCAATTGAACCAGTTCTAATTTCGTTACTCTGTCCTCAGACTGCCCTGGCAGAACTACCTCATCAACTAGGGAAGTGACCTTTCTAAAGTAAGCATCAATCTGTTGATTACAGCTTTCAATAAGCTGTTGAGCTTCCTCTATAGACTTCTCTGTATTGGCAATAGAGGCCATAGTCGTTGTTCGTGATTCGCTAAGTTTTCCAGACTTTATATGAGAGCTTTCTATACGGCTATTGACTAGATTGGTCTTTTTAGTGTTTATCCATCGAGAAACAGACTTAAAAATCGGCCACTCTTTTTGCTCAATTTCTTTTAATTGAGCATTTAATCGACGAATAACATTGTCGTGAGAAAGAATATGCGATTCTATTTCAGCCAACTCTACGTGTAAGCTTTTCTGCCTATTAATATGATGGATGTGATCACTTTGAACTTTATCTGCATTATCCATTTTCGCGATAATTTCATTTCTACTCGCAAGCAGTTCATGAATATAAGTGAGTTGAGACTCTAGGTTTTTCAGTGTCTCATCGGCTGAACTAAACATACGCGCTTGCAATTCAGCGGCTTTATTATCGAGTGTAATGTCCTCCAAGCAAGAGCTGATTTTATTTTCGTTACCTATACGTAAACACTCAAAATCGTCTTCTTCAGCCAAACGTTCTAGTACATTGTCGACCGCTTTATTGTTTTGCGATGTCACAAGAACACGTTTACCCTGCGCCGCGAAGTACTTCACCCACTGAAGAATAACCGTGGTTTTACCTGTGCCCGGAGGCCCTAGAACCAAAGTGTAATCATTACTACCAGCACCACTATCAATCGCTTTGACTTGCGACTGTGTCGGTGGAAATTTACTTGGAGGTAATGGAACCTTAACTGGGGTAAGAGGCTCATGTTGATACACTTTAGCGGCTAAAGGTAACAACCATGGGTTTTTGGATGACTCAGACTCTAAAGAATCTACAACGGAGTTTCTTACCTTCTTTAACGTCGGTAGAGCCGCAATAGCCAAAAGCGCTTGATCTGGTATTTGTGAATTTAACGCTTGTTTCTCGATGCTAACGTGAATGATAGGTTCATTCTCTATAGGGGTGAGATCCGCCACCTCTAATAATATATCTGTTGGCTCTCGCATTTCGTCGAGCATTTCAAGCAGCGTTGGTTGTACTTCAAGTAAGCGGGAATAATCAAATTCATCTAACGTAATTTCATAGTGAAGACGGTAGGTTGTTCGCTCACTTCGAGCACTGATAGAGGTCGCATTGAAAGGCATACATTGCTGAGCCGCAATTCTTTCGAGTTCATACTCAGAGTCAATGAAACAGCGCAACACATCGACCATCTCTTGCTCTTCGTAGCAAAGCGCCTCCTCTTCTGCTTGTTCTGGTTCTAGCTCCTCGCCCTCCACATTCCATGGAGAATTGATTGCATCGAGTAACTCGGTTGCGTACAAGCCATACTTAAACCTAATATCACGAGCTTCCAATCCATTTCCAAATTCGCGGCCAGTCAGAAACTCAATACCATCGAATTCAAGCAAAGTCCCGTGCTCCAGCATACGCTGACGGTCTTGGTTATTGGCATAATAAATGCGACTTATCCAAAGCCTAGGTTTTTCTTCACTCTTGGCAACATTAATTGTGATTTTATATTTACCAATAAGTAAGGTAACGATGACGGTATCTTTCGGCTTAAATGAAGAAGCCCAAGCTTTATTAGTTGACTTTAGTTGGCTTATAACCGCCTCTTGCCCTTCACCATTGTCAGGCCAGTTTTTGTCCAAGTAATTGTTTTCTAAACGATACAATAGAGGAAGAACGGAATTATATTTAGCTGATTTATCTTCCGGCCAAAAAGGCACAGTTTGATTGTATGCAGACATTACGATTACCCCTTGCTATTGAGTTGCTTAGAAGCCTCTTGTAAGGCTTTGACGATAGTAAATACTTGTTTACTGCGTTTATTACAGTCGAACGTTAGCCCCTGCTGCAATGTATCATGGAGCTTTGATGGTATAGAGGTAGGTAAGTGAATGTTCATCTCATCCCAATCCGAATTATCAAAATTTGGCTGAAGTACCAATGGTTGGCCCGTCAATAAATAGTGAATAAGTTGGCAGAATGAAAAAATGTCCGACGACTGTGTGAGGCTCACGTGTCTCACAAATTCTTGCTCCGGGGAGCGATAATGTGCTGTCCCTTCCTCAAGGTAACGCTTTTGGTTGGATAAACCAAAATCAATAAAACTGACCCCGGCGACATTCTGACTTTTGTCGCTGTGAACAATGATATTTTCTGGTTTAAGGTCTCGATGAGTCACACGGTAGCGATGAAGTTCAACCAACTTCCAACCAATTTTCTCTGCCAAGCGCAGGCGTTGTGCAAACTCTCTACGATTATTTGGTGCCACCGTTACAAACTCATTCAGGGGCTTACCTTCAACCCAATCCATAAGTAGATAGTGTTTATTTCCTTCCTGCCAATATTGATGGCATTTAGCTGCAACACCAAAGGGCAAGCGGTTTAGAGCAACAATCTCATTTTTAATGGCTTTACTAGCTTTAAGATCCTCGACCTCAATCTCTTTTAACCCGTAATACAAACCAAGCTGAGGCAATTTGACGCGATAAAAAGCACGTTTCGTCGCTTCGCACTGATAGATTACCTTTTCCTTGGGGTATTGTTTGGCATAGCCACTTGTCGTCATTTCCATGTCTTTAAGACCTCTATCACTTGCTCAATTGTTGGACGGTATTTAGGTGTAACGTGAAGTATTCTCTGCCAAAACTCAGCATATTGTCCTGATAGCTCTAACTTTTGGCACAGCTGTTTCCAATATGCTGGGCGGCGTCCCTTACTGACTAATTCTTTTGTCGATTGCTCAAACGGCAGTTCCCCACTTAACGAATAAAACACGACTAATCCCAGACTAAAAATATCGGAAGAAAACGTTAAAGACTGACCAGGTTCATTTACTTCCGGCGCTTGGTACTTCTGCTCGAACGTTCTTCTAGCATTTAGGGGCAGTGTCGCAACCATTTCTTGCTGACATAACTCGAAATTTATCAACATTGGCTCGCTTCGTTCGGTGACACGAATATTTGATAAGTTAATGGCTCGATGAATAATCTCGGGGTCACCCACGCTCTGAATCTGTTGGATGGTTTCTGCTAATTCGATCAGTAGGTTGAGTTTTTCTTCTCTTGTAGGGTTCGCACTAAGCCATTGTTCAAGTGTTACAGCAGGAGCTTTTTCAACGAACACATAAAACTTGTCTTCAAGTAATTCCTTATCTTGATAGCGTTGAACCCCATCCACTCTGCTTAAGCGCTTAAGCACTAGAGCTTCTCGGCCCAAGCTCTTGAGCTCGGTTTGGCGATGTACAGCACTTAAGTGATCTAAATTAAAGCACTTCGCCCAAACCTGTTCGTTAAATAGAACGGCGTTGTAAACGGTAAAGTAATCTGTTGACTCCGACTCAACCGCTTCCAGCTCTACTTCATAATCTCCAACGTTGATGGCACCTTGATACTGTTCAACAGGAGATGCAGTCAGTTCCTGAACGAGCCGATTTATTTCCGATTCAAGCAAACGCCGTTTTGGTTTTTTACCAAATCGAGAGCGGCAGAACTTAACGAGTAGCGAAGATACCTGTTCGGCTTGCGCAACAATGACTTCCCCCATCTCCATAAAAGGAGCCGAAACTGTTTGACCATCATAAATACACTCAACATTGGCGTTACGATTCGTAAACAGTACTAAGCCAGTATTTTTTAATTCTGGCAGCAGCGCTTTTAACTCAGGTAGATCTCCAAACCTTCTTAAGGCTTCTCTGAGCTTAGTGACCGGATTCGAGAGGTAAGTGCGACCCATATCATTATCGACCAACAAGCTGTTTCGTTTGTTCGTGCACATATCAACTGCGATACTGCCGTGATGATCTTTCAATTCAAGCGGAATCACACCAAACGGATAAATAAGCAGTCCATCAAACAAACGGGATGAGTTTTCACTCAAGATCGGCGGGCAAGAGACAATTCTAAAACCTTCGAAAAGCGGTTGTGTGAAAAGTTGTGTTGCTAATTCAGCTAAGCCTCGGCGTTCATGTAAACGCTCTTCTTGTGCCCCAACAAACGGATTGTATGGCCAGTCATTTTCTACAAAAGAGTGCGAGTTCGACATCGGAAAGATAAGTGCAGACCAGTCTTGGTCAACAACCGCCGGAAGCAGTTTTTTTTGCAGTTGGCCACTGGTTAGAGCATCAGAGGTTAAATTAAGCTCACACATCATTTGGCTGCTTAAACCGTCACTGGTTAAAATGAACTTCGAAATCCCATCATTATCAAGGTTCATGTGATGAACGATAGGCGTGACCTCACTACCAACAACAGAAATAGGTTGTGATTCAAAGCCGCGAGATTCGGCTCTTTTAACCCCCTTCTCAACTCGATAAAGCCGAATATTTCCTACCCAAGACAATTCAAACTCTTCTGCCTTCTGAGTGATGATGCCAAATGTAGATTGAACCCCATTGTTGAAAAAGAGTTGATGCAGATCTTCTATCACTTGTTCCGCGACAAACAGCTCATTAGTTTGATTCACGGTTAACCAACTACTTAGCAGGTCTATCCCCCTAGCAACGTCGCAACCCGATACCAGGTCTGCGATAAGTGCCTGACGCCCTGATTGATGGATCCAAGTAAAATCGCCAATATTGTCTTTACCGGATACATCCTTAAACTGTAATTCCATAATATTTATCTAAGCCATTGTTTTATTATTCACCCAAACGCGTGCACATTTCTGGATGCTTGTTTTGATACTCGTCGATACACGCTTTGGTTTCTCTGTATTCTTCTAAACCGCACAAACTGATGCTTAATCGATCCGACTGCAGGCCTTTTTCAGGTGCCGTTGAAAAGCCTTGTCCCGCTTTTATTGCCGCTTTGTCGCTCAATAGATATCTATCGTGTATAAACCCATGTGGCACACGGATATAATTCACCAAAGGCAAATCAACCATTGAAGCTTGATACTCACGTTCAAAAACACCTGATAAATTACTGCAATCCATTGTGGTCACTATACTCACGCTGCGGACACCTGCAGCTATTGCCCTACGCAAAATAGCTTTGAGTAATGCATTACCTGGGAGTTTAAAATAGGGATCCGCAATGATTAGATCTTTGCCCACATTTAGTAGTGGAACCGTCACCTCTAAGAGATTGTGCTCGGTTTTATCGATCCAAAGTGTTGGAGGAATCGACCAACTCGTGTCTCCATCAATGATCTGCTCATAATTGATATGTTCTGCGCCCGCTTGCTCTGACACAACGGCGTTGAATGCTCTTAGTGAGTGTTGTGATGTCATCCAATTGAGCCAATTCTCATACCCACTCTGCAGTGTTGAATCTGCTCGATCTTTTGGTAACACAATGAAAGGATTCGCTTTATCTCGCTGCAACTTATTAAGAAAATTAGTCACTGACTTTTTCTTAGTTGGCGCAATATCAGAAGCCTTAACACTTTGATAGGCCTCCCTAACCCACTCTTTAGTTGGGGCTACCAGATATCGACCATTTTCAAAACCAAAGGCACTTTTAAGCAACGCATAATAGTGATATTCCGACATACAGTGAGGGTCGAGTGCAATCTCCTTGTACATTAGAAAAGCTCCTCATCTCTTTCATCAAAGAAACCACTCGGCCAACCTGTTTCTAAATCACCATCATCGGTAAGCAGTGTTTTATGTGCCACAACTCCTGCATCAGAAGACTCTAGGTAGACAATAGAGAGATCCGCTTTGCTAACTGGCGTAAAGCCACTTGGCAACGCTTGATCTGTCGTTTCTCTGATACGGCGAAGTAAGCGCAGAATTAAATGCTCACTGTGAGTTTCAATGAGGTAATGGTTTTTACTGTCTGTTTGGGTTAGCAAATCACCCAATGAAACTTGTGCTTTGGGATGTAAATGTAATTCAGGTTGCTCGCAACAAATCAGGCCACGCTTGTTAGACTCTGCCGCAACCACCAAGGGGAAAACTTGTGAAATGCCGGCACCAACGTCACTTGCTGAAACCTCAATATCATTTGAAAGGTCCCACAAGGTAACCACGTCGTGTTGATACTCTCGTGAAGAAAAATACTTATGGTTGACACCTTCGCTCGACGCTTCATCCAGTTGTCTACGTGTGAAATCACTAAACTTATCGCCATCATTGATATAGTCGATTCGCCCTTGCTCAGACTTTTCAACCAAGGCATAACCAAGATCAAGCCAATCACGGCCTGCCATCCAGCGGTTAACTCGATGAACCACCTCCATATCGGCATTGAAAATGGTGTCCCAACTCGCCTTACCCGAGTACCAATCCTTTTGAATCACCTTATCTTCAGCATCGAAAGTAGAATCAGGAATTTGTCTTAGTGGTCCAATAGCAACGCTGTCTGAAAGAACATCGTTTAGGTTGGCGAGCGATGCGACAATCACATCACTAAAAATCTCCTCGATTCTGCGAGTAATCAAGTCATGTTCGGACTCTAAGCTCGTTTCTAACCTTTTATCTAGCCTTGGTAGTGCACCTGATCGAGATTGAAAGTGAAATGGAGCGTGAACAAACCTTCGTTGACTATTCGGTAACAATACATCTATCGGGGTAGAGGTTGCTGCTTCTAAAACATGGTGATGAAATTCACCGCAGGAGCCATCTTCCCGATAAGCCATTTCTGTGTCATCTTCGTCATCCGTTTTAAATAAAGGATGAAGATAGTTAACTCGGCTCACTTCAGCGTTGTCGTTCGGCTTGGTGTTCTTCACTTCAAGAATGAACTCGTTGTCTAACCATACAGATTGGCGGTAGACAAACGCTGTTTTTTCAGCGTGAGACCACTTGATTTCAAACTCAATCGCGATCTCGTCGGCCCATTCACTAGGGCTACTCATATGGAGTAAAGGTTCAGATACGGACTCACCTAACTGAGCCGCTTTTTGATGTAAACCCTCAATAAACCAAGTGCTATCATCGAAGCTGTGTCCTGCTTGATTTTTTGGTTTCTGGTACTCAACCTTGATTACCATGGTTTTAGAGAGATCTTTACCGTTAATAAGATTCTTAAAGCCGCCAACGTATTTATTACCGAGCGCTTCAATTCGCTGAGGGTCACATTGCCCCTTATTAATTACATGCTGTAAGTAGAACAGAGCCATAAGGACACTGCTCTTACCGACACTATTTGGGCCGAACAATAAGGTGACTGGTGCAAACTCGATAGTTTGTGTTTGCTGGAATGAGCGGAAATTGGTTAGAGATAGCTTGGTGATATTCATTTTCAGCGGTAATCATTAACTTTAAGTGGTTATGCTGATACAAATCAGCGAGTTAACTCATACTATTATCATCAAATTGCATATATTTATAGAGTTGACATCACATATACAAATTAAAAATTGAGTCAATACTATTAGTGAAGGATGGACTGCAAATCTCAACATTGATAACAACACAAAATGGTTGGGTTGCTATTGTTTAGACATAAGGATGATTTGAACATCTAGTTTTCTAACATGCCGAGTGATGAGGCTCTATATGAAATATATCTTAGCTATTCTTTTTCCTGCCATCGGCCTCATGATTGGCTCGCTGGCGATACCTTTCGGGATCTTCATCGGAGTGTTTAGCTACTTTTTCGTCTCTCACATGACTGAGACCAGCGATTTTTCCCCTATGGCTTCAACTTCAGATACAGCTTCAGGCAGTGAACATTCAGACACCACGCCCGATAACAACCAAGATGATCTGTTTGAATCCGACACTATTGAAAGCACTCTGTTTTCAGAAGACACCACAACGTTCGATGACAATGCAATTAACCCTGCAAACGGGTTACCTATGGTAGGTGGCATAGGAGGTGTGGATGTGGAAGGCAATCCATTCGGCATAGATTCATCAGATAGCTTTGATAGTACTAGCCTCTTTGACGACTCGATCAGTTCACTGAGTGACGATAGCATGAACAACAGTTTGTTCGACGACAGTACAAACAGTTGTTTCGATGACACTAGCCTATTTGACGATGACAGTTTTTGCTGTGGGAGTTCAAGTTTTGATGACCCGTTTTCGTAACTGAGCCTGATAGTCATTCAAGGGATTTAGCTGGATAAACAATGAAGGATGGCCATTGTTGTTGATAGCAATGCTGAAAATTCTCAGCATTGCTAATGTGAGGGTTTATTTAGGGCTTAGTTTAAAGTTCGCCGGAGAAGGCTTTTTGGGATAATGCGTTAAATAGCTCACTATCTGACTTAGGTTGTAACTTAATCTTATGTCTAAGGTCTTGCATTCGAGTTGCCAATACTGCAAATTTTCGTAAACTATCTTCATCAGGTACAGGAACATCCAAATCATATATATCATTGTTACTTATATTTGCCTGTCTAACCCCACGGTTATTCTTTGTAATTTCAGACTTAACTTTTGGGTTCGCAAAATAGTACTTTAAATAACTTTTCATTACTGGGCTTAGAATGGAGATCTTCGCCACTCGCTGATTAAGATAATATTTACTGTACGCATTTGTAACTTCTGTAATATTTGCATAGTCATCTTTACCAACAGTGCCCGTTAGACTCATTAGTAAATCACCTGCATAAAGTTCATATTGCTTTAATTTCTCCGGGTTATCCGGTTCAATGAAAGCAATACCCTTTGTTGTAAATCCAAGTTTATTTGCGTTACCAATCTTCACAACAGGAGTGCCCGTCTCGCCAAAATCTCCGCTTTTAAATGCATAGCCCCCTTGAATATCAATCAGCTTCTTCATAGGAGAAACCTTCCACCCTTTTGGATTAGTAACCGGATCACCAAACATATCCAAAAAGACGCTGCGTAGGAACTCATCTGCTAGGTCGATGGCTTGCTTGCGCTTTTGGCGGATGGTATCAGCTTTATCTAAGATGGCTGCTATGCGTTTTTGTTCGGCTAGTGGTGGGAGTGGGATTTCAATCTCTTCAATTCGAAACAGTGCTAACTTAGGCTGACTAGTAGCTTTCTTTTTACTTTGTATCTGAACTTGACCAGCTGTAGATAAATACCAGTTCAGGTACTCTTTACACAATTGCTTGTGGTCATGAATAACAAGCTTGGCAGCATTTTCGGTAAGATTTGCTCCTGATAATTCCTTAGGTATAACCCCAACTAAACCAATAGTGCCAGCTATAGAAATATACAAATCGTCATGAGAAATTATGTATCGAGAGATCTTCTCATGAATGTCATCCGAAATATAAACTAAATTATCCATATCAACCGAGTTGTTCTTAAAATCCGTAACTCTAATATATGGATGAGTGGTTATTTCGTCGGAATAGCTTTCACCTTTAGGCAAGCGTTTACCGCCTTTTACGGAAACTAAATCTCCAAGTCTGATTAAAGGCCAACTCATAACATCCCCTCCAACTCATTCAAATCAGTCAGAATCTCATTTTCAAGCGCTTTTAGCTTGCCAAGAATCACCTTAGGGTCTTCGTATACCTCTTCTTCGTAAACGACTTCTTTGTAACGGTTGATAGAAAGGTCGTACTTTTGCGCTTTAATGTCTTCTGCTGAAACCATGAAGGCTTTCTGCGTTTTATCACCAAACTCTGCAGCTAGTGCGACAGTATCGTTCGTTTGGTATAGCTCACTGTAACGTTTCCATTTTTCCAATGCTTTTGGAATATCATTGTCTTTGATTGGGTTACGCTTATCATCCAGTGAGTAGCCGTCTGCCTGCATGTCGTAGAACATGACATTGTCGGTGCTGCCGCCTTTAGTGAAGATAAGAATACCGGTAGATACCCCAGCGTATGGCTTAAATACACCACTAGGCAGAGAAATCATTGCCTCTAATTGGTTGTTTTCAATCAGCTCTTGACGTAAGTCTTTGTGTGCCTTTGAACTGCCAAACAAGACGCCATCAGGCACGATGGTTGCGCTGCGGCCGCCTAGCTTAAGCATGCGCAGGATTAACGCCACAAATAGCAGCTCGGTTTTCTTGGTTTTCACCATTGAAAGCACTTGCGGATTTACCGACTGCTCATCTAGGCTACCCTTAAACGGTGGGTTAGCTAGAATTTTGTCGAAGAAATTCTCTTCTTGCGCTTTGCCTGCAAAGTTCTTATTCAAGCTGTCTTGGTAGGTGATATTGGCAGAGCTTACCCCGTGTAGCAGCATGTTCATTGCTGAAACGCGTAGCATTGTGGTGTCGAAGTCAAAACCCCAGAACATTTTATTATTAATGTGATCTTGGTATTCGTGCAACATGTCACCGGTGTAAACGTTATTGCCGTCTTCATCCTGGTAAATGCTTTCTGGGCTGGTGTGAGTGCGCGTTAGGTATTCCATTGCGCGAGAAAGGAAGCCCGCGGTTCCACACGCAGGGTCACAAATCACATCTGTTGGTTGCACATCCAGCATTTCAACCATCATGTCGATGATATGACGAGGTGTACGGAATTGTCCGTTAATGCCAGCAGAAGAGAGCTTACTCAGTAGATATTCGTAGATATCACCTTTAACATCACTCTGCTCGAGCGGAAGCTTATCAACCATTTCAACAGCAGATAGCAGTACCGATTCACTGCGGATCTCCACATCAGCATCCGCCATAAACTGCGCAATGTCTGAACCGTTTAGCTCGATATCAGAAAAGTGAGGAAAAACGTTGTTACGCAGGTGAGGAAGCAGTTCTGCACCCGACATGTTTTTGAAGTTTTGCCAACGTAGCAACTGACCTTCAGGCGTTTCCGGAAACTGGCGATTAAACGGTTTACCTGTACGTTTAGCCTTTTTCTCTGCCGTGGTTTCTTGCATATCTAACATGCGAGAGAACATTAGGTAACTGATCTGTTCAATTACCACTAGCGGGTTGGTTACCCCACCTGTCCAAAACTTTTCCCACAGACCATCGATATCGTTACGTAATTGACCAGTTAGCATAATGCGCTCTTCTTTTAGTGGGTGTTAACTTTGCAAACGACAAAGTTAAGAGGTGTAGATTATGAGATTTTATAATGAATAAGGGAGTTCGTAACCTTACAAACTCCCTTTTCGGTGTTTTGAATGACCGTTTGGTTAATGTGGCATCAAAAATGGCTGCATTAACGCTTCAAGCTCGTCCGCTTTTGAATCGGTGAAGATATCTAAGCCTTCGCCATCGGTTAGGCGCTCAAACGGCCCCTCGTATAAATCTGCGACTTTGATACGCCCGTTCTGACAAATAAAGCGTTTCAATTGATTCAAAAACTGCACTTGCTTGTAGCTAAGTTGGTTATTTTGAATGAAATCGGTAAAGCGTTGATTGACGAGATCGGCGTCTAAACCCACTAGCTGAACCAACGTTTGGCTCAGCTCTTCTGAAGTTCTTCCATAAAAAGCGTTCAAAGCATTCGCATCAACACCGGGGTGCTGCGTTAAAATTGTTGAAGTCAGTGATTTTAGTTCATCTTCTGTCACTGCTTGGTTGTTATGAATCTTCTGCAATACTGGATTATCAGCTAGCATTTTATCGAGAATGTCTTTCAATCGCTTACGGTAAACCATGGCTTCTGTTTCATCACCGATAACCACCACACGGTCAGTTTCACGAACCTCGCCATCTTGCGCTGTGGTTGTCTGAATATTCTCATAGGGAGACAGTTCTTTCTTTTTGAACTTCATGATCCCACGCAGTTTAGTGCGTGTGTTTTCAAGCTGCTCTAGCGTAATGTCTTGCCAGTATTTCTGGGTTTGCACTCTTGCGATTTCATCGCCTTGTTTGCGCACTTCTGTAATGGTCACTGCTAGGTTTTGTAAACGAGAGATGTAATCCGCTTTTAGGTTTTCGATCTCACTACTACCTGATAACTGAGCACTTTGAATTTGTGAGGTTAAGCGATCCAGCATTGAGGCATCTTTGTCTTTTAGTGTGCGATTTCCCATCAGAGGCGCGATTGTAGTTTCCAGTAAATGCCTAGTGGAACCATTCATTTGGAGTAACTGATCAGTTTCTTGGAGCTGTTTTACGTTTCTCAGCTCTCGGCGAACGGCAATTGCGCCTTCGGGTAGGTCACAAATATCCGCTTTCATCTGCGCGCAAGCGAGCTCAAAGGCTTTAACGTCGGCACGCTTTTGAGCTTCATCGGCAAGTTGTAAGCGTGCTTCAAAGACGGTTTGCAGCAGTGAACGGCTAACGCCAGTGTCTGCTTCTACATACTCTTCTTCAAAATATTCAAAGTTGCCATAGTGGTCGAAAATCAAGAACTCTTCTTTGTCTTTATCGGGGCCAAACAGATCTGGACAAAGTCTTGTACCACGCCCAATCATCTGCCAGAACTTCACCCAAGATTTCACAGGGCGTGCAAACACAAGGTTGACCACTTCTGGAACATCGATACCGGTGTCCATCATGTCTACTGAAATAGCGATACGGAAATCGTTATCTGGCTTTTTAAACTCGTCAATTCGAGCTTCTGGTCGATCAACGGCATTGTGGATCACCTTACACACTTTACTGCCGTATTGTGGATACAGATCTTCACAGAAGAGTTTCTCAAGTTGTTCAGCATGCGCTTGGTTTTGCGCAAAGATGATGGTTTTCCCCACTAGCGACTTAGTGGCATCTTTAATGCCATTTTCCATCAAGTTCTCTAGGATGGCACTGTCGGTTTCGACACTGAAAATCTTCTTGCCAATGTCTTTGCCTTTAATGGTGGTATTTTGCGCCTCTTCTTCTCCGAGATCTTCTTCAAGCTGCGCTTGTTGTTCTGGAGTGAGTTTGCTGTAGTGGATACCATCACGTAAGAATTCGGTAGTGAACTCTTTTACTCTGAATGGATTTAGGAAACGTGGCTCATGCGAGATCGCTTCTGCTAGGTCGAAGTTAAAGGTTGGGTCGCCATTTTCACATCCAAACAAGTCATAAGTGTTACGCGCAATGAACTTGACTGGTGTTGCAGTTAAACCTACCTGCATTGCATCAAAGTAGTCGAAAATGTCACGATAGCGGTTATAGATACTACGGTGTGATTCATCGGCAATGATCAAATCAAAGAAGCCTACATCCAATTGTGAGAATCGGTTCATCATACCTGGGTAAGTCGAGACGAATACACGAGCTGACTGGTCGACTTGGTTTTTCTCCCCGATGACACAACGCGGTTCACTTGGTAAAAAGTCTTTAAACGCTCCATCGGCTTGACGGCGCAACTCTTTACGGTCACACAAGAATAGTACGCGCTTAACCCAGCGAGAACGAAGTAGCAACTCAACTAATGCAATGGATACACGAGTTTTACCCGTTCCTGTTGCTTGAACAATCAGTGCCTTACGGCGCTGATTTTGGAATTGGTTGGTCACCGATTTGATCGCCTCAATCTGATAAGGTCGACCTGCGATGTCTGCGCTAGGGTTGAGTTGTTCTAAATTTGGATCTTTATGTAAATGCTGGTATTGCAAAAACTTCAGGCTATCTTTGGAATAGAAGCCAAACACCTGACGATAGGTGTTGTATTGCTTGGTATCCCAAATACAAATCTCATAGCCATTGGTATAAAACACAATCGGCTCTGGACAGTTATGTTGCTTTGCTAGACCTTCAGCATAATAGCGAGCTTGCTCCCTGCCTTTTTGCATATGTTCACGCGAACGTTTCGCTTCGACAACGGCAAGTGGCGTACCGTCGTCGTCCCAAAGAACATAATCAACATACCCTACTCCGGAGTTTGTCGGTTGGTGTTCGACTTCAACTTCAATGCCTACTTTTTCTGGATCGTTAATATCCCAACCAGCCTGAGCCAGTAATGTATCAATTAACAACTGACGAGTTTTATTTTCATCCCATTGAAGGCTGTTCGCCGTTTGTTGACTACGCGATTTCGCCTGTGCTTTTGCTTGCTTGAGTTGTTCAGCCGTTAGCTCGACCTGAGTTTCTGCTGCTTGTCGCTTCTGGCGCTCGCGCTCTAATTCATCAAACAGCGCTTGTTGCTTCTGTTCGTTCTCTTCAATAACTTTATCAAGTTGCTTTTGCGTTAAAGAGTTTGAGGTAGGTGCCTCTGGGTATACAAGCTCTTTGAGCTCGGATACTTGAAAGCCGTAATAGTTAATCGCAAGGTATTGAGATAAAGAGTGAGCTGTACCCAGTGCCGCATAAGCTTTACGCGTAGAACCGTCACCACCATGTGCAGTGTCATTCCCTTCTACTCGCAAGAAATGAAGCTGATCTCGAAGGCGTGATTCAGTGACATCAATAAAAGCATCGTTCTTTAGCAGTTCCATAAAGCTTGCCTGCGGAAGCCTTGCTAAACCATCAATGGCATAAATCTCTTTGGTGACTTCTTCGGCAAAGCCACGCAATCGCGTAATCGCACTGCCAGGGTCTAAATGTAGGATCTGCTCAGCGAGGTATCCTAAATTTGCCAGTTTTTCGTTATGTTCACGAATGAGTTCGAAGTTTAAAGAAGTCGCCATAAGCCATTGATACTCCAAATTTGAATTGCATACCTTATATCAAATAATTGCTCTTATTACGATGACCGTGTATGCAATTGAGTTATATATTTCCTCTGAAACAATGCATAACATTTTATGCAGCAAAAGTCGGAAATAGTGCCAGTTATTTGTAAGTCTTTACACGAGTGGGGATCACCACGACATCAAGGTTATGCTCTTAAATAGAGCAAAGCCTGATTGTTTGTACATGATAGATACCTTTCATTGACGAGAGGTATTCTAATTGAAGCGCGTAAATGATAGCGACTTATAAGCTTACATCTCATACCAATATAGCCATTCAACGAAGCTATTAAATGTCATCTCTTTGTGTCTAATAGAACCATCATCTAGCACTTTAATATTTTCTTCAATGCAGCCATTGCACTTCACAATGATAGTCTTGCCTCTTAGGGTCGCTTCATAGTTTTTCTTACCTGTAACGAGACATTCGTCATTGTTAAAATGTGCGATAATTCGTTGAACTATTTCATTTTCCATCATTTTACTCCCTTAATTCAGAATTGAGCGTAAGCCGTCAACACTCAGAGGATTTGTTCCTCGATGTAAAATTGAATGGCAGTTTGAACAGACTGGGATTAAGTCTTTAACTGGATCTACCTTGTAGCTTTTAGCGATGGTATTAAGGGGCTTGATATGATGAACTTCAATGAACCCCGCCCCATGAGGTCCGTACTTTTTCGCAAAGTCGAAACTGCAAATCTGGCATCTTGTACCGTAATATTCGATACATGCTTTTCTTGCCTTTGGATCCCTTTCATATTTATTAACAGTGACTTGTTTAACAGCTCCTTCAACATACTCCTGTGGCTCTTGTGTATTGATTTCACCACTGATCGAAGAATCATCAGCTTGTTTAAGACCCCAATAAATTTTATCAACCTGATTCTGTGCGCTGACATCTGTTAACTTACCTAAACCTTCCGGTGTAATTTCTCGCACAATGATGTAGTAGCCTGAATCTGGGTTCCCCCCATTAGGGTTAAGACCAATCATTTCTACTGGTGTACCAGCGTACGTTTCAAATTTGTGCCCAATAGAAAAATTGTACTCAAACAGATCACCATCATTGTCTCTAACCACGTTGAGCGTTCGATTATTAACTTCGGTAAATGTGTAGGTTGGTTTCTGGCCATGTTTACTGGCTTTTCTTGTATATTTAGTCATTTAGAACTCATCGGTTTGGAGTAACTGTAAAAATATCGAATAATTATCAGAACAAACTATCAAAATCACCTTCACTTTGTTGTGATAATAGCTCTGACCATTTTTCTACCAATTTGTACGCTGTTTTTGTGCAGTAATCTGCGCCATCTTCTCGCTCAACACCAATAACATGCTGCTCAGTTAACAGTAAATAAGCCGCGAGTTGCTGAAGATTGCCTGTTTGTGCCAACCGATTAACATCAGGCTCGTATTGCGAATACTCATCCGCCAAATCTTCATCCACCTCATCAGGGGCATAAACCCCAATTGGGTCCCATTCGGTTAGCAGCACTTCACTCACTGTTTGAGAAAAGCCATTGTCAGCTTTTGCTGCCGGTAGCGTGGCTAACATCGCGTTTAGCAGTTGAGTAATACCGTTGCTAACCACCTCAACACAGTTCAGTTCATTCGCATACGCAAAGCCATGCGATCCGATTAACTCGTTGGGTGACTGGTCCCAACCGGGCAGATAAGCGTGATAGCCCACCAATGGGTTCTCTTCCTTCGCGGCGTTATAATCAACGCACACGACACTCTCGCTCACAGGTTGCGGAAACGGTGTCAGGGGGAGTGTGTAGTGGCCGACGATGACAGGAAACAAAGGTGGCGTGTTGTAAGCCATTGCACCACACTCAACGGGCGTATCGGGGATGGATGTTTTTTGAGCAGCTGGAACCACCGCCAATTCTCGATAGCTATCTACTGCGTACTCGTCTTTCCACCAAGCAACACGAATGTCGTTACGCTCAATGCCATTCTTATCTGCAAAGCTAATGCCTTGTGGCAAATGTGCTTCTGGCCCTTTAAGCAGAGTTTCAATTAGACCAAACAGTTCGTGATTACGATTAAAAGCCTCTTCCCAATGTTCTGATTTTAGTGAACGGTCTGGATTAAGGTACTGCTCTAAGCGTGCGATGCTCTCTTCGTGCCAGCAGGTATGAATAGCACGAATATCGCCACAATTAAGATACAAAGGCAGGGTCATAAACCACTCGACCCAATGTTGATGTAATGGCGAGTCTTCACCAACCTGCGCGAGAAAATGCGCGTGTTGTTTTTGATTGCCTGCTTTACTGCGATCGCGAAGGTGCTTTCCGTCAGCGCCCTTTAGGTACCAACCCACCGCATTAAACTCGTGGTTGCCTAGTAAGCAAAGCGCTTGTTTATTGTCGACTAAGTTTTTAACCGTATTCAGCGTCGCGATATGATCGGTTGCTGAATTTGGGCTGTTATCAACTAAATCCCCAATGAAGACAATGGTGGTATTAGAGTCATCACTCTGTTCTGGTAGCCCTTGGCTGTCGAGCAAAGTGGTTAATTTATCTTGCTGAGCATGAAGATCGCCAATAAAAAACACGCTTTCCAAATGATGCTGTTGCTTAAACTGTAACCCTTGCTCTAGCTGCAGACAGCGCTGCTCAAGCATTGGCCGCATCACCTCTTGCCAATAACGTATATCAAGTAGCCCACCCGACATACCACCTTGATTAAGAGACTCGATATAGATGTCATTGCTGTCGTTTGCTCGCCATCCGACTAGTCCTGCTTCACTCGATGCAAGCCTTGCTTGCTCAAGTAGTGCCACAACGTAATCATCCACCCATTTAAGTAAGCCTACGGTGGTGTAGCGGTCGCTATTGGCGATTAACTCGACGGGTAAGATGGACCATAATGCGCTGTTACCACGCAGGCCGTATTGGTTTAATTCACTGAACAGAGTGGTAATATATTTGCTTTCAATTAAGGCCAAAGAGTGCTCCTACTGCTGACGCTGTTTATTGATGATTATCGAATGGTGAGTGGGTTATTGAATCGCCCGCTGGCTATTGGGCGATTTTATCCTCGCAATATTGCCAACTCGTGACTCCTCGCTATGTAGCGTTTATATCGGTACTGCTGCATAAGATTCATGAAGGTTCCTTGTCACGATTTATTGGACTGCTACGATATACGATATTACGTTTTGATTATGTGACCCGTTTACCTAAAATAAAATGTGTGGGATATTGGTAAGCTTACAAAAAACAATCAATTTATCTTGGCTTTTCTTGCTGATTCAAGCCAATCAAATATAACTTTACGGGTACTTTCGGTTGCTAGTTTATTTCGAGCGCCAGCAATTTGATCGATTTCAAAGGGAAATGATTTGCCGGGAAGAATACTAACCCCAATGGTCATTCGCTCAGGTTGAAAAAGTCTAAATACAGCATACCGACCTTGAGCAATACGGTTATGATAAACAGCGATACAATGGCGCATCTCAGCGCCTTCCTTGCATAGGTCATCATAATCTTGGATCTGCTCTATCTTGTCTGTCTTACAAAGGCAGCGCATATAGGGTATATTGGCGTCAATGGGCCTCATAGACTGTGTTCGAGCTAAGTTATGTCTTTGCACCCAATCATCATGCAACGCAACCAAAGCCTCATTGTTTTCAAGGCGAACAATGTTTTGCATTGGCTCTTGTACTCCCAACGCTTGACCAAGTCGCAATGAATCTTCGATGCATAACGTTAGTTTTAGTCGCGTTGTGTAGCCGGTGTTCTCCAATGATTGACCTAGACGTGTACCTGTCAGAAATGGATGTGTATTGTCTAATGATAAGCTAGAGAAGTTGATTTTTTTGTAATGACTGAACCTCTTATAATGGCAAGTTCTGGCATCAAGGAGCTTCATCACGTGGAAGATTTCCCCCGCACGTTCATACGTCAAATCTAACTTATCGATAAATCTTAACGCAGACTTGGTGCCTGCAAGTCCAAGTTGCTCTAGGATCTTTCTTTGTCCCTGATTTGCTAGTCCTAGAGCCTGTTCATTATCAACAGGGTAATGCTCACAGAGCATCGCTAGAATAATCGGTCGAACATTTAGTATCTCTCTAGCGTTGACACTATTAGCTGCAAGCCAGAGCATTTGGTACTGGTGATCTGGAAAAATTTCACTCTGAGCTAACAACGGTTTAGGAATGGCAGATAACCACCCATCTCTGGTCGCCTCATTACAGATAAAATCTAGGCCAATACCAATACCTCCCTCAATCATATCTTGTCTACCATCTGGATAGTTGCGATAAGCCGTTAAGCGATCGCTCCAATGACAAATAACGATATCAAAGTTATATCCTATTGAACTAGTAGGTATAGTTGCTAAAGAAGTTTTCATATTATTCAAACACCAAACTGTTAAACGATAGCGGGTTAATTTTTTTCACCTTAAGCGGCCTCTAAACGAGAAATAATGGCTTCTAAAGGCAAGTCTTTATCACGGATTAACTCAACGACAGCTTCGATATCTTGTTCGCGGTTCAAAGCTAACGCATGATTTAAATCATCAATGAGTGTCAGCGCCTGCGCTTTGGTCAGATTTCGTAGCAAACTCACTCGATTATCCGCTGACATTGTCATCAACTCTAAGGCGGAATCTTTGGTTTGTTTAGCTGAATGAGCAATGTTCTGCTTTTTTGCTTCTTTAGAAGTGGTTAGGCTTTCTTCTTTCTCCCTCTCTCTCGATGGAGAATCTATGCTCACGACAGTCGTAGCTCGAAACTCTCGAACATCAGACTCGTTCATCACGGTTTCTGCAGGTAAAGGTTCAAGACTCTTCTGGTTACACTTGTTTTTATTAACGAGAAGTTCAGCGTAATAAGCCATTGTTGGCAGCATGAAATTTAAATGCTTTAGAATTGCTTGCTCAAGCTCTTTCATTTCATTTCGCTTTATGTAAACACCGTCTTTACGAGCCTGTAGTGCGAATGAGATAGAATGTTTTACCGCATCTAAGCGATTCGAGTTGATATCCTCTAACTCATGAGTCTCTAAAACACGAGTTTCTTCTTGAGACTTCAAAATAGGCAAGCGTGTGCGCAGCGATTTGATGCACCCCTGTATTAGCTTATCGTTAGATACCACTATCGGATTTGGTAATTGAGGAGTCGGTTTGCAATCATCCTCTTCAACTTTACTCGCTCTAATTTCACGCTTTACTTCAGCCATGAAATTATTAATGGATTTAAAATCAGATGGCGTCGACCCAGTAAAAATAGGCTTAGGCACACCATCAATAAGTACTTTTAAGTGATTTGTTTGGGTTCTTTCATAAGTGAAAGGCGTATCGGTACCAAGTTGGTCATTTAAGAACTTGATTACACGCTTTTGGTATTTGCTGTAGCTAGATAGTTTGCACATGATAGGCCTCTCAATTTAAGTCATTTCGTTGAGAAGCATAATATTAGAAAGGGACATACGAATAAGCTTCATAAGCTTGTGAAAATCGTTTTGGCTAAGAAGAACTCGTTACTTACGGATTTTATTCCGTGAGGCTAACTTATGATCGGCACAATTTAAACTGGACATTCTATTAAGCGAAAACAATCAAACCTAAAAAAATCGGCGTTCAATATTCCTATTATGATAAATGTAAGCGTGTCACGAACCCCGCATTCTAATTAACCAGCACGAAGAATAAGATCATCTCTCCAACCCAAAGGAGAGTTGAAATGGTAAAACGACGTACCAACCTAGAATGGCAAACACTGTTTGAACAATATGAAAGCAGCAGTGTTACCCAACGCGCTTTTTGTGAAGAGCATGGACTGAGTTTATCCACGTTCTTTGCCAAACGGCGTCAACTCCAAACAGCAAGCCAATCGGAATCTGTCGGATTTATTAAAGCTGAAATCGTTGAAAAGACAACCAAGTATCAGGCCCAGATAGCTACGGCGAACATGACACTTCTCATCAATGATGTGGAGCTGAGCATTCCTCAAGGCACGCCAGCCACCTATCTTGCTGAACTCATTGGAGC
>NZ_JBFRJZ010000062.1:0-19017 GCF_041469125.1 Vibrio sp. 10N.286.51.E5
TCGTTTCCGCTCGACTTGCATGTGTTAGGCCTGCCGCCAGCGTTCAATCTGAGCCATGATCAAACTCTTCAATTTAAAGTTTTGATTACCTAAATTAATAGGTGTGACTCAACGAATACTGACTTCAAAACTACAAAAAGTAATTCTAAAGCTATTACCATTCCAACAGAATGGTAATGAATTGACTGTGCCGAATAATAAATTATCGATTGGTCACTCAGTTCATTGAAATCAATGTGATTCCTAAGAATCAATTTTTGATATTCATCAACGAGTGCCCACACAGATTGATAGGTTTAAATTGTTAAAGAGCTTTTCCTTTTTGAGCTTCGCTCAAATCGGACGGCCATTTTAGCGATTTAAGTTTTAGTGTCAACCACTATTTTCAAAACTTTTTTCAAGCGCTTGGCTTGGCTAATTTGGCTTGCTGATTCGTTCTGGTTTCCTAAGAAGCCATCCCGTGTCAGCGAGGTGGCATTATAGAGATTTCGATCACACTGGCAAGCCCTTTTTTAAGTTTTTTTCGTTTTTTTATTCGTTCGATTAAAAAGAACTCAAAACGCCTCAAAAGTAGGCTTTTATCTTACATATTCTTCAGTTTTTCAGTGAACAAAGAGACTTTTTCCCAGTTTGTGTACTCAACTTCCTTCGTTGTATCCGTTTCACCACCTGTCATATTCATAATAAAGCGGATCATGGTTCTATCGAACCAGTTATAACGTGGGTAATAGAGGGCACCTGCAAATACACCGATTAAAGTCGGCTGCCATGGAGACTTGGTAAGGAACTTCTTAATATACGCACTGCCTTCTGGTGTATCTTTGCCTTGGTCTTCTTTACGCGCCGTTAAGTTAACACAGAAGAACGCAACCTTGCTTGATTGCAACTGAGTAAGGTTGGCATCAATAAATTGATATAGCTTCTTATTAAGGTGGCCATAACGAATCGATGCGCCAATCAACACTCTGTCGTACTGAGCAAAGTCCACCTTGCCAATAGTGTGCAGATCTTGAAGCTCACATTCGAACTCACTCATTTCTTCTTTTATATAGTTCAAGATTTTCTTGGTCTGCCCTTCACGGCTTGAATACAAAAATAGAACTTTTGCCACAATGTTGTCCTTAGCTACGCCAAAACGTAGGGGTCAATAAGATTAATAAGGTGAAGATTTCTAATCGGCCAAACAGCATAGATACGATAAGTACCCATTTTGCTTTGTCGTTCACATCGCCAAAGTGCACCGCGACTTCACCAAGGCCCGGGCCAAGGTTATTTAATGTCGCCGCTACCGCAGAGAAAGCACTCAACTCGTCCATACCAGTTGCAATAAGAGCCAGCATACAAACCACAAACACTAATGCGTATGCAGAGAAGAAGCCCCAGACCGCATCTACAACACGTTGTGGTAGTGCAGAACCGCCAACCTTGATGGTATAGACAGCCCGTGGGTGAACAAGACGCTTCATTTCACGAGCACCTTGCAGAGTAAGTAGTAAGATTCGAATCACTTTCATACCACCACCCGTAGAACCTGCACATCCCCCTATAAAAGAAGAGAACAAAAGCAGTACGGGTAAGAACAATGGCCACTCTGAGAAACCCGTCGTTGTAAAACCCGCGGTCGTAGAGATAGACACGGTTTGGAACAAGGCTTGGTCGAAAGCATCGTAGTACGAATCATAAGAGTGATGATTGAGCAGTAATAAGAAACAAACCAAGAACAGTACTGCCTGAATAAAGATAAAGGCGCGGAACTCAGGATCTTTCCAATAATACTTAGGATGCACACCACCTGAAGCAAATGCAGCAAAGTGAAGCGAATAGTTACATGCGGATATAAGAAGGAACACAACTGTAATCATGTTGATCGCAGGGCTATTGAAATACCCCATGCTCGCATCGTGAGTCGAGAAGCCACCAATCGCAATAGTAGAGAAGCTATGACTGATGGCATCAAAGAAGCTCATCCCAGCAAGCCAAAACGCCACTGCACAAGCAATGGTTAAGCTCAGGTAGATGTACCAAAGCGCTTTTGCCGTTTCAGCAATACGCGGAGTCATCTTGCTATCTTTTACTGGACCCGGGATTTCAGCACGATATAACTGCATACCACCGATACCCAGAACAGGGAGGATAGCTACCGCTAATACGATGATACCCATACCACCAAACCATTGTAGGAACTGACGATAAAAAAGAATCGCCTTAGGCAGATCATCGAGGCCGACAATTACGGTCGCACCTGTCGTAGTTAATGCAGAGAAGGATTCGAAGAAAGCATCGGTTACCGACACATTGGGGTTATCGGCGATCAAAAACGGCAGCGCACCCGCACTACCGATTACCGTCCAAAACAGAACAACAATCAAAAAGCCATCACGCGCTTTCAATTCATGCTTATAACGTCGGTTTGGAAACCAGCAAGTTGCTCCACAGAATAAGAGAACGAAGAAGGTCGTCACAAATGGCACACCCGCACCATCTCGATAGATCAGTGCGACGAGCGCAGGAGCAAGCATTGATACACTAAAAAGTGCTAATAATAATCCGACGATTCGAATAATTGAGCGAAATTGCATGAGCTATTGAACGAAGCGAAATGCTTCACACTTCCTAGTTGTCTTTGACTTTCGTTACCAGTGCCTTAGCACCGCTTTTATTGATCATGGTTTGGGTAAACGAATCTACCTGAAGGAGCTCTATTTCAATAATAAGCTCAACTTGAACACCATAATCCGCTTGGACCTCAACAGCCTGATGCTGAGCCATGATGGATTGTGCGATCGGCACAAAGCCATAGTCTAACTCTAGCCGTAATTTTGTGGTTATTTTTTTCTCGATAGTTTGAAGCAGCTTGAGAGCTTGTTGTACGCCACCGCCGTAAGCCTTAACCAAACCGCCGGTTCCAAGCTTAATTCCGCCAGAGTAGCGCGTCACAACAGCCGTTAATTCACCGACACCAGAGCCCGATAGTTGCGCCAAGATAGGCTTACCCGCTGTACCCGAGGGTTCACCATCATCACTGAAACCCCAAAGCATTGAGTCTTCAGGTCGACCAGCAACAAAACCCCAACAGTTATGTCGTGCTGAAGAATGCTCTTTTTTCACCTGTTCTACGAACTGTTTTGCAGCTTCAACACTTGGAGTATGAGCAAGATGCGTAATAAAGACGCTCTTTTTTATCTCTTCTTCAAACAGAGCCGACGCAGAAGGTATTAAATAAGGCTGTTCATTCATATCGTTAACTTAGTTAATAAGAGCGACGAAGTGTATCACGCGTGAATAATAAGGGTTAGAGGATCTGTGCCATCGCACAATGTTAAACAATTGTTTAAAAAATGTATTGAAATTAATCAAGCAGAGGTACAGACTAAGATAACTGGTCTTACCAGGTATTCTACAATAATAGAAAGATAACAAGATTCTCTCAAACAATCGTGGATTGTATGTCATGGAGATAGACAATGATTTACCAAGCTAACACCCTACAGGTAAAGGAATTACAAGATGGTATTGCGGAATTAAGCTTCTGTGCACCAGCCTCTGTAAACAAACTCGACCTTGCTACTTTAGAATCACTAGATAAAGCGTTAGATGCTCTTAATGCTCACGCAGGATTACGTGGTTTAATCTTAACTTCAAACAAAGACGCGTTCATTGTAGGCGCAGACATCACTGAATTTCTTGGCCTATTTGCTAAGCCAGAAGCAGAACTTGATGAATGGTTAAGATTCGCTAATTCAATCTTCAGCAAGCTCGAAGACCTTCCTGTCCCAACTCTTTCAATGATGCGTGGCCATGCCCTTGGCGGCGGCTGTGAATGTGTACTCGCTACCGATTTCCGTATCGGTGACAAGACCACCAGCATTGGCCTACCTGAAACCAAACTTGGCATCATGCCTGGTTTTGGTGGTTGTGTACGCCTACCTCGTGTTATCGGTGCTGACAGCGCAATGGAAATTATCACGCAAGGCAAAGCATGCCGTGCAGATGAAGCGCTTAAAGTTGGCTTGTTAGATGCGATTGTTGAAACAGACCAGTTACTAGAATCGGCAATCAATACCGTTTCTCTGGCTGCTAATGAAAAATTAGACTGGCAGCTACGCCGTAAACAAAAGACATCAGCGCTTTCACTAAGCAAACTCGAAGCGATGATGAGCTTTACCATGGCGAAGGGCTTAGTTGCTCAAAAAGCAGGGCCTCACTACCCAGCTCCGATTACTTCTGTGATTGCGATTGAAGAAGCTGCACGCAGCAATCGCGATGCAGCACTCGACATCGAACGTAAGCACTTCGTTAAGCTAGCGAAATCGGAAGAAGCAAAAGCATTAGTTGGCTTATTCCTGAATGACCAGCACATCAAAGGCTTAGCGAAACAAGCGGGTAAGTCAGCAAACAAAGCAACTGAGCGTGCAGCCGTACTTGGTGCTGGTATCATGGGCGGCGGTATTGCTTACCAATCAGCTCTAAAAGGCGTGCCAGTGATGATGAAAGACATCGCACAAGCATCGCTTGATCTAGGTATGAACGAAGCATCTAAGCTGTTGAATAAACGCTTATCACGCGGTCGCTTAGATGGATTCAAGATGGCAGGTATTCTGTCTTCTATTACTCCAAGCCTGCATTACGCGGGTGTAGAACAGTCGGATGTGATTGTTGAAGCAGTAGTAGAAAACCCGAAAGTAAAAGCAGCAGTACTGAGCGAAGTGGAAGGTTTGGTTGGTGAAGACACGGTTCTAACATCAAACACCTCTACAATTCCGATCAACCTGCTAGCGAAATCACTGAAGCGCCCAGAAAACTTCTGTGGCATGCACTTCTTTAACCCTGTGCATCGCATGCCTTTGGTTGAGATCATCCGTGGTGAACAAACTTCAGAAGAGACCATCAATCGCGTGGTTGCTTACGCAGCGAAGATGGGTAAATCCCCAATCGTTGTTAACGACTGCCCAGGCTTCTTCGTTAACCGTGTACTTTTCCCTTACTTTGGCGGTTTCAGCATGTTGCTACGCGACGGTGCTGATTTCACTAAGATCGATAAAGTGATGGAGCGCAAGTTCGGTTGGCCAATGGGCCCGGCTTACTTACTAGACGTTGTAGGCCTAGACACTGCACACCACGCACAAGCTGTGATGGCGCAAGGTTTCCCAGAGCGTATGGGCAAAGAAGGTCGTGATGCGATTGATGCACTTTACGTTGCTGAAAAATACGGTCAGAAAAACGGTAGCGGTTTCTACACATACAGCGTAGACAAGCGTGGTCGTCCGAAGAAGACCTTCTCTGAAGACATTCTTCCTATCTTGGCTGACGTATGTCAAGCACCACAAGATTTTGATGACCAAACAATTATCCAGCGCGTGATGATTCCAATGATCAACGAAGTGGTGCTTTGTCTAGAAGAAGGCATTATCGCGACACCGCAAGAAGCGGATATGGCACTGGTTTACGGTTTAGGCTTCCCTCCATTTAGAGGCGGCGTATTCCGCTACTTAGACAGTGTGGGCATTGGTAACTTCGTTGAAATGGCGAAAGGCTACCAAGACTTAGGTGCAATGTACCAAGTTCCTCAGCTATTGCTTGATATGGCAGCGAAGGGCGAAAGCTTTTACGACAGCCAACAAGCCAGTTCTCTGTAACCCACATTTGGAAAAGGAATAGCAAAATGAAAAATGTAGTTGTTGTTGATTGCCTTCGCACCCCAATGGGACGTTCCAAAGGTGGAGCTTTCCGTCACACTCGTGCTGAAGATCTGTCTGCACATTTGATGAAAGGCATTTTAGAGCGCAACCCAGAAGTAAACCCTGTCGAAATTGAAGATATTTACTGGGGTTGTGTACAACAAACACTAGAGCAAGGCTTCAACGTTGCACGTAACGCTGCCTTGCTTGCTGGTCTACCGATTGAGATTGGTGCTGTAACAGTCAACCGTTTATGTGGTTCATCTATGCAAGCTTTGCATGATGCAACTCGCTCTATCATGGTTGGTGATGCTGAAATCTGCCTGATTGGTGGTGTGGAGCACATGGGCCACGTACCAATGAACCATGGTGTTGATTTTCACCCAGGCATGTCAAAACACGTAGCAAAAGCGGCCGGCATGATGGGGCTAACCGCTGAGATGTTAGGCAAAATGCACGGTATTAGCCGTGAAGACCAAGATGCATTCGCAGCACGCTCACATGCTCGCGCTCAAGCAGCTACGGTTGAAGGTCGTTTCAAAAATGAAATCCTGCCAACCGAAGCTCACGCTGCAGACGGTTCTCTGTTCACTCTGGATTACGACGAAGTCATTCGCCCAGAGACAACAGTTGAAGGCTTATCCCAGCTGCGTCCGGTATTTGACCCAGCAAACGGCACAGTAACAGCAGGTACTTCATCAGCTCTGTCTGATGGTGCTTCTGCAATGCTTATCATGAGCGAAGAGAAAGCTAACGCACTTGGCCTTAAGATTCGCGCTCGCGTGAAGTCTATGGCTATCGCTGGCTGCGATCCTTCAATCATGGGTTACGGCCCAGTACCAGCAACGAAAAAAGCACTTAAACGTGCAGGACTAACCATTGAAGACATGGGTGTGATTGAGTTAAACGAAGCGTTTGCTGCTCAATCTCTACCTTGTGCTAAAGACTTAGGTCTACTGGATGTTGTTGACGAGAAAGTAAACCTTAACGGCGGTGCGATTGCTCTTGGTCACCCACTAGGCTGTTCTGGCTCTCGTATCTCGACGACGCTAATCAACCTGATGGAAGCACAAGACGTGAAATACGGCTTGGCGACTATGTGTATTGGTTTAGGCCAAGGTATTGCAACGGTATTTGAACGTCCATAGCGTTTACTGACTGTAATACTTGAAGGGTAATCTTTTGTGCAGCTATATTTATATAGCTGCACTTTTTATTACTTGGCATCCAACAATGCATCGGTTGCGTTCAGCGAACTCAACGAGAGAAAAAACCCACCCTGACATCTATGCATAAAACGCATATATTCAATGTTGATGTTTCATTATTTTTTCTCAGATGATTCAACTAAAGTTACTTCAGTTTCCTAATATTCCTCCACGGAGCAGATCATGTTTAAAGCACTTGTACTAAACCAAGAAGACAAAAAAACTATCGCGTCAGTTTCTCAAATTGAAGAGTCTCAATTACCAGAAGGTAACGTGAAGATCGATGTTAGCTACTCTTCTTTGAACTACAAAGATGGTTTGGCGATTACAGGTAAAGGGCGCATTGTTCGTAACTTCCCTATGGTTCCTGGTATCGACCTTTCAGGTGTGGTTTCACAATCTGATGACCCACGCTACAAAGCAGGCGACGAAGTTGTTCTAACGGGTTGGGGTGTTGGTGAAGGTCACTGGGGCGGCATGGCCGAAAAAGCGAGCCTAAACGGTGATTGGTTAGTGCCAATGCCAGCAGGTCTAGACGCTAAGAAAGTCATGGCAATCGGTACAGCAGGCTTCACAGCAATGCTTTGTGTGCAAGCTATCGTAGATGCAGGCATCAAACCAGAAGACGGTGAAATCCTAGTAACAGGTGCAAGTGGCGGCGTAGGTAGCGTATCTATCACTCTACTAAACCAACTGGGCTACAAAGTGGCAGCTGTGACTGGTCGTGCTTCTGCAAACGGTGAACTACTTAAATCACTAGGCGCGACACGCATTGTAGAGCGTGCTGAACTAGAAGAACCAGCTAAGCCACTAGAAAAACAACTGTGGGCTGGCGCTATCGATACGGTAGGCAGCAAAGTGCTTGCGAAAGTATTGGCGCAAATTGATTACAACGGTGCGGTTGCTATGTGTGGTCTAGCAGGTGGTTTTGACTTACCCACTACGGTAATGCCATTCATTCTGCGTAACGTTCGCCTACAAGGTGTTGATTCTGTAATGTGCCCTCGTGAAAAACGTATTAAAGCGTGGGAACAACTGGCGGAGCTACTACCAGAATCTTTCTATGCTCAAGCAACCAAAGAAGTGTCTTTAGACGGTGCAATTCAAGCAGCAGAAGACATCACTAACGGTCAAATCACTGGTCGCGTAGTCATTAAACTATAGATTCTCAAACATAAAGTTATCAAACCTTAAGCAACGGCTTTAGACTTGGATAACCCAAAACAACAAAGGGCTGATTTTTATCAGCCCTTTTGCGTTTTTGTCATTCGGGTCAAGTGAACACAGACTCAGCTCCGGTTAACCCAAACCTACATCCGCAATCCGTTTTTGAATCAACTCACCACACTCTTCTTTTACCACTCTTCTTAACCATTGTTGTGAAGCAGAAGAATCGCAACGCGAGTGCCAGATCAGTGAGTAATCAAACGGCATAAATTCAAATGGTAATGGCTTAACAACCAAGTCATAACGCTCTGCTACCAAATAAGCCAAATCAGCAGGCACAGTAATCACCAACGGCATTCTATCAACAATCGCCAATGCAGCTTCAAGGTGATAAGCACGCAACACCATTTTACGAGGCTGTTGATTGGCTAACGCGTTGTCTAATAAAGCCTTAACACCATCACTGATCGCAATCATCGCATGTGGGAGTGAAACATAGTCTTCAAGGCTTAAAGGTTGATCGGCTAATGGATGGTTTTTAGATAACAGACACGACACACCAACCGGCCCCAAGACTTCTTGATGAAGTGGTGCAATGCTGCCACTCGGACGACAGATCGCCATATCAACGCGTTCGGTGCTGAGCTGTTTAAACAAATGCTCATGCTGCAACGGAGCAAACTCCAAAGAGATATTGGGTGCTTGTTCATAAATCTTAGGCAACGCATAAGGCAAGATGGTTTGCATCGCATAATCGGTGGTAGCGATCAGAAAACGTTCGCTGCAATAGTAAGGGTCAAAGTCACTCGGACTCAGCAATTGGCGAAAAGACTCCAAAGGCTGATCAATACGCTGACTGATCTCGAGTGCTTTCTTGGTAGGAATAAGGTGCTGACCTTGACGTGTAAACAACGGATCGTTTAGTAATTCTCTTAAACGCCCTAATACTCGACTGGTTGCGGATTGGCTTAAGTTAAGACGAAGCGCGGCCTGGCTTACGCTGCCCTCTTCAATCAATACCTTTAAAGCGACCAATAAATTAAGGTCTCTACGATAGATGTCTTCTAATTCCACGCCACTTACCTAGCTGTATACGATTGCCATTAGTCACTAAGTTGTTTATAGCATGCTTTAGATAAAAAAAATCCCGCAATTACGCGGGGAAGCCCAAGAAAATTTGGGGATAGTGTCGGAATGTTGTCGTATCGGAATTCGCTTGCTGTATTCGGGTTAGTGCTCTTGCTCTTCGGCTATGCCTTGCCAACGGCGCATCTCTACCCAAATACCAATAATCGTTGCTACTATGCCAAAAATAGGCATCAGTGAGGTCTCTGTCGATGAGCGTAGTACTAACGCACAAAAAGAAATAAAACAGAGAACCGAATAAATTGTTAATCTATCTAATCCTGTCAACATCGCCACTCCTTAGCTAGTTGCCTTTGCTTCAAGTTGTTATCAACTTGTTAACTAAGTTATAGGAAATGATTCTGTTTGCCAAGCACTTATTGCATATTTTTTCTGCAGACGTATTATTCACTCGTTAGATAGATATAGAGATACAAACCATGACATTCAAACCTGAACTGGCAACCCATACTTTAGAAGCTGAAGGCCTGCGTTGCCCGGAACCAGTAATGATGGTCAGGAAGACAATTAGAAACATGCAGGATGGCGATGTGTTACTGGTAAAAGCTGACGATCCTTCGACAACTCGAGATATTCCGAGCTTTTGTCGATTCATGGATCACCAGTTGGTAGGCCAAGCAACAGAAACGTTGCCTTACCAGTATTTGATCAGAAAGGGATTGGAGGCGTAACGCCCCACCGACTATCAAGTATCAAAAAAGCCGCTCGTACCTTATGTTCTTAAACAGAACTCAGAGTACGAGCGGCTTTTTGTTTATTCGCTTCTAGATTTGTTTTGCAGATGCTCCAGCTGATGCTGAATTTCTCGGATATCTTTGCGCATCGGAATAATATGCGCGACCCGAATCCAAGCCTCTACCGCAAGTGCAGTCATGATGATGGCACCCGCGACCATTGGCAGCCACATGTCCGTCAACACCATGCCTAACAGTGTAAGTGCAAGACCAAAAGTAAATAGATAACTTTGGCTTTGTGGAGTAATACCCATATAACGCGTCAACATAATCATGCCCTCGTGTTCTTAACTCACAAGATTAAAATATCATGACAAGTATGACAGTTATATGTCCATTCGCTCGATAAACCCCACAATACTGTAAGAGTATGACCTACAACACATTACTCTACTGATTGAGTATAATAAGACTCAATACCACCTGTTAATAGAAAGCAGCAGCGATAGCTAAACCCACGAATAGCAAAGCTGTGATCTTACGAATCAGATCAAGAGGCATCTTATCAGCAGACAGCTTACCGATGATCACCACAGGCACATTTGCCAGCAACATACCAATGGTTGTACCCAGAATCACCCACGCTAATGCATCCGCATATTGAGCCCCTAGGATAGAGGTCGCAATTTGGGTTTTATCGCCGATCTCAGCAATAAAGAAAGCGATAAAACTGGCGACAAACGGTCCTCGGTTTGAGATCTGTTCATCGTCATCTAACTTATCGGGAATCAAAATCCAGCCAGCCATCGCAATGAAACTGACCACCAGCACCCACTTTAATACTTCAGGTGAAAGATAATCAGCAACCACGACCCCGAGCCATGCTGCAAGGGCATGATTGGCAATGGTGGCAAAGAAGATAGCTGCGATGATAGGTATCGGCTTGCGATATCGACTGGCTAATAAAAGAGATAGCAACTGAGTCTTATCACCGATCTCGGCTAAGGCGACAGTTGTAATTGAAATTGCTAAAACGCTCACGACATGCTCATTTGGGATGGGGATTATTATATTTAACCAAAGACAAACCTCGCGCCCCATCCCGGTTCACGATGCTTGTCTATGGTCTTGCTAAGCACCACCAAGGTGGTGGTTGCCTCGAACGCCATGATGATTTTGCATCAATTATGTTGACGAACGAACTCATTCAATAGGATATGAATAAGTAAGCTACTCCCCAAAGACCGCGAGATTTTAATAGCCCATGCTTTCAAACACAAGTGTCAAAGTTATCAAAATATCCACTTGTGCCGAAAAACAAACATTAAAGGCACAAAAATCCACTAAACGACATTTTAGACCACTAATTAAACAAGATTACCCCTACTCGCTTTACGAATATCTCGGTATACTCAGAGGTTATTTTTCTCATTCATTTAAAAGAATCGCGCGAACCTGACTATGCAAAAATACGATATCAAAACCTTCCAGGGAATGATCCTCGCGCTGCAGGATTACTGGGCTCAAAACGGTTGTACCATTGTTCAACCTCTAGATATGGAAGTAGGTGCCGGCACCTCTCACCCAATGACATGTCTACGAGCACTTGGCCCAGAGCCAATGTCTACAGCTTACGTTCAACCTTCTCGTCGTCCGACCGATGGCCGTTACGGTGAAAACCCGAACCGTCTGCAGCACTACTACCAATTCCAAGTAGCGCTAAAACCATCGCCAGACAATATCCAAGAGTTGTACCTAGGCTCCCTAGAGGTTCTTGGTGTTGACCCACTTGTTCACGACATTCGCTTCGTTGAAGATAACTGGGAAAACCCAACACTAGGCGCATGGGGCCTTGGTTGGGAAGTATGGCTAAACGGCATGGAAGTAACTCAGTTTACTTACTTCCAACAGGTTGGCGGCCTTGAGTGTAAGCCAGTAACTGGCGAGATCACTTACGGTATCGAGCGTCTAGCAATGTACATCCAGGAAGTAGATTCTGTTTACGACCTAGTATGGAACGTAGCACCAGACGGTTCTAACGTGACTTACGGTGACATCTTCCACCAAAACGAAGTTGAGCAATCGACGTACAACTTCGAGCACGCAGACGTAGATTTCCTATTCACTTTCTTCGACCAGTGCGAGAAAGAGTGTAAAGAGCTACTTGAGCTTGAGAAGCCACTGCCGCTTCCAGCTTACGAGCGCATTCTAAAAGCAGGTCACGCATTCAACATCCTTGATGCGCGCAAAGCTATCTCTGTAACAGAGCGTCAACGTTACATCCTTCGTATCCGCAACCTGACTAAATCAGTTGCTGAAGCGTACTACGCGTCACGTGAAGCGCTTGGCTTCCCAATGTGTAAGAAGGAAGGTAAATAATCATGGCGAAGAATTTTCTAATTGAACTGGGTACGGAAGAGCTTCCACCAACAGCACTTCGTTCTCTAGCAGAAGCGTTTGCTTCTAACTTTGAAGCAGGTCTTAAAACGGCTGAGCTTTCTCACGAAGGCATCAAGTGGTACGCAGCACCTCGTCGTCTAGCACTTAAAGTAACTGCACTGGCTGAAGGCCAAGCAGACAAAGTGGTTGAGAAACGTGGCCCTGCTGTTTCTGTGGCATTCGATGCTGAAGGCAACGCGACCAAAGCGGCACAAGGTTGGGCTCGTGGTAACGGTATTACTGTTGAGCAAGCTGACCGTCTGAAAACAGACAAAGGCGAGTGGCTTCTTTTCAAACAAGAAGTAGCTGGCAAACCAGTTCAAGAATTGGTGATGGACATTGCTGCGAAAGCACTGGCTGGCCTACCAATTCCTAAAGCAATGCGCTGGGGTAACTCAGACATTCAATTTATCCGTCCAGTAAAAACACTGACAGTACTACTAGGTGATGAGCTTGTTGAAGGCGAAATCCTAGGCGTAGCATCTGCTCGTACTATCCGTGGCCACCGTTTCATGGGCGAACAAGAGTTCACAATCGACTCTGCTGACCAATACCCTGCGATCCTAGAAGAGCGCGGTAAAGTAATGGCAGATTACGAAGCGCGTAAAGCGATCATCCTTGCTGATTCGCAAAAAGCGGCAGCTGCGGTTGGCGGTACAGCTGACCTAGAAGATGACCTTGTTGAAGAAGTAACGTCTCTGGTTGAATGGCCAGTAGTACTGACAGCGAAGTTTGAAGAAGAGTTCCTAAAAGTCCCTTCTGAAGCTTTGGTTTACACCATGAAGGGTGACCAAAAGTACTTCCCTGTTTACGATGACAACAAGAAGCTACTACCGAACTTCATCTTCGTATCGAACATCGAGTCTAAAGAGCCTCGTCACGTTATCGAAGGTAACGAGAAAGTGGTACGCCCACGTCTTGCTGATGCTGAATTCTTCTTCAACACAGACCGTAAGCGCCCGCTTATCGACCGTCTTGCTGAACTAGACCAGGCTATCTTCCAGAAGCAATTGGGTACTATCAAAGACAAAACAGACCGCATCACAGAGCTTGCAGGCTACATTGCTGAGCAAATCGATGCTGACGTTGAAAAGTCTAAGCGTGCTGGCCTACTGGCTAAGTGTGACCTAATGACCTCTATGGTATTCGAATTTACGGATACTCAAGGTGTGATGGGCATGCACTACGCGACTCACGACGGTGAAGACGAGCAAGTTGCACTGGCACTTTACGAGCAATACATGCCTCGTTTCGCGGGTGACGATCTACCAAGCACTGGTATCTCTTCAGCAGTAGCAATGGCAGACAAGCTAGACACTATCGTAGGTATCTTCGGTATTGGCCAAGCACCAAAAGGTTCTGATCCATTTGCTCTACGTCGTGCATCACTAGGTGTGCTTCGTATCATCGTTGAAAACGGCTACAACCTAGACCTAACCGATCTAATCGGTAAAGCGAAAGAGCTACTAGGCGACAAGCTAACCAACGACAACGTAGAATCTGACGTTATCGACTTCATGCTAGGTCGTTTCCGCGCATGGTACCAAGATGCTGGTTTCAGTGTTGATATCATCCAAGCGGTACTAGCACGTCGTCCAACTAAGCCAGCTGACTTTGACCAACGTGTTAAAGCGGTTTCTCACTTCCGTGAACTGGAAGCAGCAGAAGCACTAGCAGCAGCGAACAAGCGTGTAGGTAACATCCTTGCGAAATTCGATGGCGAGCTACTAGCTGAAATTGACCTAACTCTTCTTCAAGAAGACGCAGAGAAAGCTCTAGCTGAAAACGTTGAAGTAATGACAGAAGCACTAGAACCAGCATTCGCGACAGGCAACTACCAAGAAGCCCTAAGCAAGCTTGCTGATCTACGTGAACCAGTAGATGCATTCTTCGATAACGTGATGGTTATGGCTGATGACGAAGCGCTTAAGAAAAACCGTCTAACGCTACTGAACAACCTACGTAACCTGTTCCTACAGATTGCTGACATCTCTCTACTGCAAAAATAAGCACAAGTGAGACAATTACTCTAAGTCATACTCTGAGTAACTAACGGTAAACACCCAAAGGGAAGCGAAAGCTTCCCTTTTTGTTTTTGTGAACCAAGCATTTGTTTGTAGAGGTATTATTGATTAACTGAATGAAACAGCACTCAGACTGTAGAGGGCATTGTTTGCTATAAATAACCTGTTTATTCAGGGGAAGGGAACAATGAAAAAAACAGTACTCGCGCTTTCAATGCTCGCACTCAGCGCATGCAGCCAAACCAGTGACAATATCCTATTACTGACAATTGATAACGACACTGTCGTATTTGAATCATCAGGTAAAGGTACCGTAATTGCAGAACAGGAACTCGCCAAAGGTAGCTATACCTTCTCTATCAGCGATACTCAAAATACCTGTGGTACTAACTATGCTTTGGCTGAAGAAAGTCGCATCAAATTCAATAAACCCCTTCGTCTGGACGACTGTGCCGAGAATTCTGAAATAGATATAAAGGTCTTTCGTGCTAACACCTACCAGTTTACGCTCAACCCTCAGACCAATGAACTCACGGTTCAGATAAAGCCGAAGCAGCAACAAGTTCAAAGCTTTGCCTGTCCTGTACCCAGTGACCAACCAACCACCATCGATGTTACTCAAACCTTTGATGATGGCACCTTGGTAAGAGACGCTCTTTCAGGCAAACAAGTCACAGTTACCAATGGCAGCGTCACCATGCAGCCAGCAGAAAACAGCCAAGGTGTTCTGCTACTAGAGAAAGTAGAACCAGAAACCAAGGCCGATTTTAGTTGGGACAACGCCACTGTTTACTTCGTAATGACTGACCGTTTCCATAATGGTAATCCTGATAACGACAACAGCTATGGTCGCAGCCAAGATGGACAAGATGAAATCGGCACCTTCCACGGTGGTGACTTGGCAGGCTTAACCGAAAAACTCGACTATATAGAATCGCTCGGTGCCAATGCTATCTGGATTACCTCTCCGTTAGAACAGATCCACGGTTGGGTTGGCGGTGGTGATCGCGGTGATTTCAAGCATTATGGCTACCATGGTTACTACCACCAAGATTGGACCAAGCTTGATGACAACATGGGCACCGAAGACGAGCTAAAAACCTTCATCGATACCGCGCATAGCAAAGGCATTCGTGTTGTTTGGGATGTGGTAATGAACCACACCGGCTATGCGACGCTTGCCGACATGCAAGAGTTTGATTTTGGTAAGCTCAACCTAACTGACGAAGAAGCCAAACAAACACTTGGCGAAAACTGGACAGATTGGCAACCTGCCAAAGGTCAGAACTGGCACTACTTCAACAACTACATCTCTTACAGCGACAAAGAAGCGTGGGAAAAGTGGTGGGGCAAAGCTTGGCTACGCAGCGATATCGGCGCCTATGACTCTCCGGGCTACAATAACCTCACCATGTCTTTGGCGCATCTGCCCGATTTCAAAACAGAGTCGACAGAGACAATCGGGCTGCCTAATTTCTATCGCAATAAGTCCACCAGCGCGACCGATGAACTCAAAACACCTCGTAACCATTTAATCACTTGGTTATCGGATTGGGTGCGCGAATATGGTGTCGATGGTTTCAGGGTCGATACCGCTAAACACGTTGAACTCGAAGCATGGGCAGAACTGAAAGAGAGCACCAACCAGGCACTTGCCGAGTGGAAACAGAACAACCCAGACAAGGCCTTGGATGACTTACCCTTCTGGATGACTGGCGAAGTATGGGCACACAGCGTGGTCAAATCAGATTACTTCGCTAACGGATTTGATTCGATCATCAACTTTGAATTCCAGAGTGATATCGCACCAAAGGCGCTCAAGTGCCTATCCGATCTTGATGCTGATTACCTTCGATACGCAGAGAAGATCAACAACGACAGCGAGTTCAACGTACTGAGTTACCTTTCGTCTCACGACACCTCGCTATTCTGGACACAACATGGCAGTGACTTTGCAAAACAAACCAAAGCTGCAAACGCGTTGATGCTGGCTCCCGGTGCGGTACAGATCTATTACGGCGATGAAATCGCCCGAGACTTTGGCCCAACGGGTTCTGATCCAATGCAAGGCACACGCTCAGACATGCCTTGGGATCAAATCACTGGCGAACGTGCAGAGCTGCTAGAACACTGGCAAGCGCTTGGCCAATTCCGCCAACGCCACCCAGCCGTTGCTCAGGGTAAGCACATCATCCGTAACAGCAAGGGCTACTATGCGTTCGAACGCCAATACCAAGATGACAAGGTATTAGTCGTTTATACCGGTTCGAACTAAACCTTCATTAACATAAACACCAGAAACTAAAGGGGAAGCTTAGGCTTCTCCTTTTTTTATCGCTAAAGGTACGTTCAATAAGCAAGCTGTCACTCATTAACCAAACTTTATAGAAGTTTTTTACGTGTTAGAGCATTTGGCGCTATGCGTCGCAAAAACATTGCGGTATGTTCAAGGAATACACTGATGACAGACATAAGGTCTGCCTTAATGACACGTAACAAGCAATCACAATGAATTAGGTAAAATTAGTAATGCAGTTCTCTAAGTTTGGCGAAAAGTTTAATCGATACTCTGGAATCACTCGTTTAATGGATGATTTGAATGATGGCCTGCGCACTCCTGGCGCTATCATGCTCGGTGGTGGCAACCCAGCCGCTATCCCTGCCATGCTCGATTACTTTAACCAAGCCAGTGCCGACATGCTCGCCAGTGGAGAACTCATCGCCGCCCTCGCCAACTACGATGGTCCGCAGGGTAAAGACAGCTTCATCAAATCGTTAGCAGCAATGCTGAAAGAGACCTACGGTTGGGACATCAGCGAGAAGAACATCAGCCTGACTAATGGCAGTCAAAGTGGCTTCTTCTACCTATTCAACCTGCTAGCAGGCCAACAGCCTGACGGCTCACATAAGAAAATCCTACTGCCGATCGCACCGGAATACATCGGCTACGGCGACGCGGGTATTGATGACGATATTTTTATCTCTTACCACCCAGAGATCGAACTGCTAGAAAACCGTCAGTTTAAATACCACGTTGATTTTGAACAACTAAAGGTTGATGACTCAGTCGCGGCTATCTGTGCATCTCGTCCAACCAACCCAACGGGTAACGTACTGACCGACGAAGAAGTGCGTAAACTGGATAAACTGGCGCGTGAAAACAACATCCCACTGCTGATCGACAATGCTTACGGCCTGCCGTTTCCTAACATCATCTTTGAAGATGTCGAACCGTTCTGGAATGAAAATACGATTCTGTGCATGAGCCTTTCTAAGCTTGGTTTGCCGGGTGTGCGTTGCGGTATCGTAATTGCGAGTGAAGAAGTAACACAAGCATTGACCAACATGAATGGCATCATTAGCTTAGCGCCAAACAGTGTTGGCCCTGCAATTGCCAATCACATGATTGAAAAAGGCGATTTACTGCGCTTAAGTAGCGAGGTAATCAAACCTTTCTATAAAGATAAGTCACTACGTGCAGTTGAACTGTTACAAGACGCTATCGACGACCCTCGCTTCCGTATTCACAAGCCTGAAGGCGCTATCTTCTTATGGCTATGGTTTGATGAGCTGCCGATCACCACAATGGAACTGTACGACCGCCTTAAAGCTCGCGGCGTATTGATTGTTCCGGGTGAATACTTCTTTATCGGCCAAGAAGACGAGTGGGATCATGCTCACCAGTGCTTACGCATGAACTACGTACAAGATGATGAGGCGATGCAGAAAGGCATTGCTATCATTGCTGAAGAAGTGAAAAAGGCTTACTCAGAGCAGTAATAAGAGCTTTTAGCTTACCGCAGGTCAAATACAAAAAGAGCACCTCATTAGGTGCTCTTTCACTTTTACTTCCCGATATTTTTTAGCTCTAAGGAGCTAACAGTAATTAGCCTTCTAGTAAACTATTACCATTGATAGCAATCTTACGTGGTTGCATCGCTTCTGGGATTTCGCGTTCGAGGTCGATGTGAAGAAGACCATTTTCCATGCTTGCACCTACCACTTTTACGTAGTCAGCCAGTTGGAATTTACGCTCGAAATCGCGCTCTGCGATACCTTGGTATACGAAGGTTTTCTCTGCTTCTGCTTTACGCTCACCTTTCACAATTAGCATGTTCTCTTTCTGAGTCAGATCTAATTGGTCATCAGCAAAACCAGCGACTGCCATAGTAATACGGTAGTTGTTCTCGTCTTTTTGCTCGATGTTGTATGGAGGGTAACCGCCAGAAGAGTTCTTCGATGTATTCGCTTCCATCATGTTGAATAGACGATCGAAGCCGATTGCGTTGCGGTAAAGTGGAGTGAAATCTACAGTTCTCATAATGCTATCCTTTTAGTAAGCAATAGTCTTAGCTGCGAATTTTACTTGGATCTAACCTGTGTGTGACCCAGTAAACAGCTAAGAGATTCAATTCGCATTCCTCGGGTTTCACCTCTATTGGCGACAACGCTGGGACATGGCAATGAATCAATTTTTAAGTTGTGTGCTGCCAAAGTTATCCTCTATTGAGCGATACTTCGTTAGCGGTAATGAAGGTTCTGTTTCTTCTCTTGTAGAGCAAGACAGTCATCCTCTTCACAAATAGATATATGGATTGAGCAAAATAGTTTCAAGGGGTTATTTTCAATTATTTTTGCAACTCAATATTTTTCAATATCTTACAAAATCGAGTAGGAGGAG
>NZ_JBFRJZ010000063.1:0-4437 GCF_041469125.1 Vibrio sp. 10N.286.51.E5
ATTACTCATATCTCTGAATAAGCCCTCCGTCGATTGAATAGCCCATTTCCACTGGGGCTGAACCATCTACTAAGTACAGCTCCTGGATACTGGCAATGGTTTTTAGTTCACCAGATAGCCATACTGGGTGATAGAGCCCTTCAAACTTAACTCCCTCTTCAAGAGTAACGTGGATCATCTGGTTTGGAGGTGGTGGAGGCGTATGAATACAAGCCCCAACCCATGGTACTAATAGGAATTCTGTCACTCTGTGTTCATCGAACTCCAGTGGTAGCATATAACCTGCTAAACGAACGTTTTTTCCATCCAGGTCCTCATTGACCTCTGTCGCTTTTCTTTTTCTGAGTTCAGCAACCTCTTGTCTTTTAGCCAAAAGCGCCTCAACATTATCAATTCCTGCATCTTTCAGTTCCTGTTTAACTTTTATTAAATCTTGACGGTTAGTGGTTTTTGAATCAGAAAGCTGAACATAACGACGCAACTTAGCAATATGATCACTAGATAGAGTCAAAAATGGATCATGAAACTCTATTTGTGCCATAAGATCTGGCCAGTCAATCTGCTTGGTATCATTGGCATGAGCATTTAAAGACGCTACGACTAAAAATGTAGATAATAGTGGAAGAAGCATTGCTCTAATACTTGACATCAAGAACCTAATAAACGACATACTACTTTCTCCTCAACTTTATAACTAGGCCTCTAGAAAACAAAACGGCAGGACCTGTTGCCAGATACCTGCCTAGGGAGCCCAGCGCTGCTTAACGCAAGTTCATTTTCAGCTCTGAGCTAGACGACACTAAAACTAGTTAATGGTGTTCTTGAAAATCTCACCATCTTTCATGATCAGGTCTAGATTTTCCTCTGGATTAGTCAAAATACTGATATCTTCCAGCGGGTTACCGTCAATCAATAGAATATCAGCATAAGCACCATTTTCAATCACACCGAGCTTGGCTTCAGGATATGGATTACGTGGCCCTGTTAGCTCAAGTACTTCAGCATTAACTGATGTTGCCTGCTGCAAAATTTCGGCGTTGGTAAACCATTTCGTACGATTGGTAAACTCTGTTAAGTGCATACGTTTCTGCTCTAGAGAACCCACCATATCTGAGCCGAACAAAATTTTAGCGTCATGCTTTTTAGCTAGCTTCATCAGGTTGTCAAGTCCATCTTTCGCTTGTTGCTGACGGGCAACCTGAGCGGGAGTAAAACTGGCTGGGGCCGGGCTCATATATACGCCGGTCTGAGCACCAATATAAGCGCCCTTTTTGACAGCCAGTTTCATTGTGTCTTCACTGATCAGATTGACGTGTTCTAACGTTTTAGCTCCTGCCTCCAACGCGGCTTGTGTAGAGGCATCGGTATAGGTATGCACGGCTGCATAGGTGTTCCAGCGCTCAGCTTCACCAACAATTGCTTCCATTTCTTCCTTAGAATACTCCGAGATATCCAGAGGATCATAAAGACCAGAGACAGCACCCCCGGCAAAGAACTTCAGAAAAGCCGCTCCCTTGCGAAACTGCATTCTGGCAGCAGTTAAGGCTTCATCAACACCATCTGCGTTAATAGCAACACCTGCCGTCTCAATTTCTGTTGTTGACGGCCCACCCATCATTCTTGGGGCAACACTTGGTGCTCGCATATCTCCATGGCCTGCGGTCATACCTATCGCGGCTCCGCTTGAGTAAATCCGAGGCCCAGGGAAATAGCCTTCGTCAATCGCTCGCTTCACGCCAAACATTGAACCGCCAACATCCCTGATAGTGGTAAACCCGCGCATTAACGTCGCCTCAGAATCCACTAGAGCAATAGCGCCCTGATAGTCCATTGGAGTATACATATGCTCAGCAATACTCAGGTTCCACTGAAGGTGGGTGTGCGAATCGATAAAGCCAGGCGTTAACGTGCGACCATCACCGTCAATGATTTTTGCTCCGGCCGGAGCAGTGATATCCTTGCCAACAGACTGAATTAAATTGTCTTTAACCAAAACATCGTGATCTTTTTTTAGCTTGTCGTGCACGCCATCAAAAACATTGACATTTTGGATCAATATTAGGTTACTGCCTTCTTGTGCATGAGCTATATTCATGCCAAGGCTTAAACCAACTACTATAGAACTGGCTAATAGTTGTTTGTTCATTTTTTACTCCAAAAATAATAAATCATCATCCATTACACCAATTGGAACTGACATAGGATTAGTTCCGATTGGTCAAAGTAATTATCGGTACTCTTATGAACGCCCAACATCGCTTGGCGTCACGTTTTCTATATTCTGCTTTCTGCTCTTATCCATCTCGACATGACGGATGGCGTCAGGGTTCTTAGAGAAATCAATTTGGTTAAGGTCTACCATACGTACCTGACGGTTGTTCTGGGTATGATAGTAGTACTTCAGGTTTTTACTGTCAGCAGCAGAAGTCCAAATAGTAGAGCTGCGCATACCTTCTAGTAGTTCTGGATTTACGCTAGGCCCTTCTGCGGCACCCAGAGGTAGATTGAAGTTATCCATAATTCGGAAGACTTCATACAATGCTTCTTCGCCATTAACCAATTTACGCGAGGTCTGGGTGTAAGCGGTCGCGCGGATAAAACGGGACGGTGGGGTAAAGTCACCAGGCAGACCGATGAATCCGCTACCGGCACCGATAGGTGTCAGGTCAACTTCGCTTTCTCCTTTCGTCAGAGCTTTCGCCGGGTGTTCATTTGATGTTAAACCAATGTAGTTACGCAGGTTGGTCATATGCCATTCGAAGCTAGGACTATTGGTCAGCACACGCAGTGGGTTATCGAAAATCTTCATTTTACCGTCAAGGTATTCCACCACGATCGCTTTTCCGCTTGAATCTACAACCGATAAGTGGATCGGCGCTGCGATGTTACCAAGAGCAGGCTCTGGTGTACCGACCACGTGGATATTCGCAAGCCCTTCACGTACTTCTTCTACGCTGGAAAAAGACGTCAGCACGTAGTTAGCGAGCTCCAGTTCGCTGATCGTTTGCGAAGCTTTAGCTGGATCGTAGTCTTGATACTCGGCAAAACCTGGCAGATAGAGAACGCCCACCACCAAACCTTTTTCATTCATACCATCGGTCAAGTAGTCTTTTTCCAGCGCATCTAGAGCAACTGTTCCGTATTTTACCTTCCACTTCAGGCCGTTTTTACCGTCCGGAGTGGAAGCCTGGAACTCGTATCCACGGGGTACGATGGCAACCCGAGAGTTAAGATCAAAGGCTCCCCATTCCATGGTTCGTCCATAGACGACCGCGCCGTCTTCAGCTTTAAGGGCGATGCTGGTACAAGCGATGGCTCCACCAAAGTGTAGGGCTGGAACTAACATGGAAAGAGAGAGTATCTTCTTCGCGGTTTTTTTGAATAATCCCATAATTTTACCTTTGAAATATAACGTTGATATTTTGTGCTCTTTAGTTTGCGCCATCATAACTTTTAACTTCAGTCACATAGCGCTCGGACAGCATCTTTTAATTGATTTAAAAGAACATTTTGAACTGGGTCCAGAACACACGGTCTGTGACTGAATCTGTATTCCCCATGTGGTTGATATCCATGTCGATATTATCGAATTTAAACTGTAGCCACTTGTCTCCGCTTTCTGTAAGCGGAACTGCGGTTGTAACGCTAGTTTTCAGGGTTTCTATATTCAAGCTGCCATCCATTGCGGTGTATTCCGGTGACAAAGTGATATAGGAACCATCCTGCATTGGTTTCCACACTAGCCAAGCAGTACCGGTGTAACCAGTAATGTGGGTATCTCTTATGCCATACTGCTGCGCAAGCGCACCCTCTTTTTTATACTCACCGATCAGGCCACCTGCACGGAAAAACAGCGTGATGGATTCAGCTGGGGTTTTTAGTATGCTCGCGGCGCCAAATGCAGCAGTCGTGAAGTCCTTGTTGTCGATAATATCGAGCGATGTAGCGACACGTGGCATTAGGTTATTACCAGTACCAAAGACGTGGAAATACTGGCCACGGCTGTCTTTGTAATCGCCGTTCTCACTCATGGTCCCTTCCAGCGCCACCATAGCTTCGGAGCCACCGTCAAACTGGTAGGAGAGGGAGCCAAATGCTTTAACGTCCCCTTTGTTACTGGTGCCGATAAAAGCTTGACTATACGCCCGGGTCATATCGGACGGGTCTATTCGTTCATTACTTTGTTCGTTAGCCGCAGCCAAACTTGGGGTTAGAATAACGACTGCATTAAGCAAAAGTGTTTTGGTACTTGTAGAGACTAATTTGTTTTTTTTCATAGTACTTCTTGGTCCGCTTTTATGGTTTGCTTGACTGTAGTTCAAATAATAACAATGAAAAACATACACAAGTAATGCATAATGCAAGATAAAATCCATCAAATTATTTCTTTGGGAGTAAAGATGTTTTCCTATGAACACTTGGCCGCATTCTGCGCTA
>NZ_JBFRJZ010000064.1:0-6028 GCF_041469125.1 Vibrio sp. 10N.286.51.E5
ATTTAAAATATGGAAGTAATACATCAATAATTAAATGGGGGATTAATTGGATATCAAAAAATTAAATCTAGTTAAGTTTACGTTATTTAAACTTCGTCAATATATTTCCAATACTAAATTGAATTAAATCACCAATTAAATTTATATGGTGATCCAAACCTTTAGTTTGACCTATTTTGGTTAACCAATAGTCCATTAATTATTAAAATTGGTCATGTACTTATTATTATACTAACAATAGGATCGTGACCATGAAGCGTCTTACCCTGACACCTATAGCAATCGCGTTGCTTCTTGCAGGATGCAACTCATCTGATAGCGACAATAACTTCCAACAACCCCAAGTTCACTCTCGTGTTCATGATGTATTGAACGTTGAAGGTTACCAATTCCGAGATTCTAACGGCAATGGAACACTTGAACCCTTTGAAGACTGGCGATTATCTCCAGAAGAGCGAGCAGCAGACTTGGTTAGCCGAATGACGCTAGATGAGAAAGCCGGCATGATGCTCATTGACACCTTAAACTCGTCCAAAGGTGGGCTCGTTAGTAGTAAAGGGCAAGACATGATTGGCGATGCCCAAATGACGCGCTTTATCTTCCGTAACAGCGTAGTTGAAACACCTACCAATGCGCCTGATTGCGATTCAGGCCGTTCAGGTTGTCAGATAACCCCAACAGAAGCTGCCCAGTTCATGAATAGTGTTCAAGAACTGCGTGAACAGACGCGAATGGGTATCCCCGCTCTATTCAAATCCAATGCTCGTAACCACATAGATCCATCAGCTAAAGCAGGGATCAACGTTTCTTCAGGTGCCTTTTCTGCTTGGCCTAAAGAGGCAGGTTTAGCAGCCACTCGCGACATGGATTTAATCACTGAATTTGCAGGTATCATGAATGAAGAATGGTCTTCAATTGGCCTACGCAGTATGTACGGATACATGATGGATTTGGCGACAGAACCTCGTTGGTACCGAGTACACGAAACCTTTACCGAAGATGCAGATTTAGCGTCTGACATTATGCGCTCACTTATCAAAGGGTTGCAGGATGGCGGTGAGGTCAACGAAGACAGTATCGCGCTAACCATCAAACACTTCCCTGGTGGCGGTCCACAAGAAAACGGTGGTGACCCACATTATGACTTCGGTAAAAACCAAGTCTATCCAAAGAACAATTTTGATTACCACCTAAAACCGTTTATTGCTGCGATTGAGGCTGGCGCTTCTTCAATCATGCCTTACTACGGCATCCCTGTAGATCAAAAGTGGATGCCAAACGATGTTGGTATGTCCTTCTCAAAAGGCATTGTTACCGACCTTCTCAGAGACGAATTGGGCTACACAGGTAACGTGAACTCAGATACCGGCATTATTGGCGATCGTGCATGGGGTGTGGAACACAAAACGATTGATGAGCAGGTTGCCATGGCGGTCGAAGCTGGAGTCGATGTTCTTTCAGGTTTCCATGATAAAGAAGTCATCGTGAAACTCGTGGAAAAAGATCTGCTTACCGAAGAGCGTGTCGACCTATCAGTCACACGCTTACTTGAAGAACAATTCAAGCTTGGCCTTTTCGAAAACACTTACGTTGATGAGAAAAAAGCCCAAGAGATTTTAGGCAACGAGAAGTACCAAGAACGCGCTGATTACGCACAGAAAAAGTCTGTCGTCTTACTTCAAAATACCAATAAGACTTTACCTCTAGCTGAATCAACCGCACAAAATCCTGTTGCTCTGTATGTCATGGGAATGGACGAAAACATTGCAGGAGACGACAAGTACAACTTTACCGTGACTTCCGGAGATTACGAAGCGGGAGAAACGCGTCCACCAGTACCAGCCGATACGGACTATGCGGTTATTCGTGTTCGCGTATCTAACGAAGGCTCAGATCCTGATCTTATCTTTGGTGGCGCGAACCCAGATGAACTCGATATTCTTGCGTTCAGTGAAATGGCTACAGCTGCATCTTGGCATATTGAACCAAGCCTAAGCGACATTAAAGCCGTTATGAACGAAGTGGGCGCTGACAAAACGGTATTGTCCATCAACTTTAGACAACCCTTCGTGCTAGACGATCAAAGTAATCTTAAGCAAGCCGGTGCCGTGATCGCCACATTTGGTGTCTCGGACAGCAACCTAATGGAAGTACTTTCAGGCAACTTTGCTCCTCAAGGAAAACTGCCATTTGCTTTAGCGAACAGTGCCCAAGCCATTCAAAACCAAGACTCAGACTACCCTGGGTATGATCAAGCCGACACCCTTTACCCGTTCGGACATGGTTTAAGTTACGAATAATATTTGAGCTAATTCAGGCAGTGTTGAGCACTGCCTTTCCTTCTTAGATACCAAGGACAAAGTCATGGAACATATCTTACAACTGGGTTGGGATGATCACGCTATTCCACATAAAATCTGGATAGAACAATACTACGATGGGTGTCGTATCTGCTTGAAAGTCGTAAAAGACGTTGAGCCAGAAATGCTCTCATTGATTGTTCCAAATATTGATGTGCAAACCACTCATAAGGCGTGGCAAGGCAAAGCGACGAACATTACACCAGCCTATGATGACGGCGTGTTGTTCACTCAAACTCGCTCGCTATTCAATTTGCCTCATGGCTGCGTGATTTGGGCGGTAACACATATCCAGATGCAAAACGGCTTAAAAATGTCGGCAGACAAATTGTGCTTCGTACCAAAATACAGCAATCAAGATTCTTGTTTTAAGGTTCCAGCATAACGTAACAACAAGCCGAGTCGCTTATCCAACTTGGCGCTAATCTGCGAAGAACCATAAAAAAGGCCAGCGTATACACGTTGGCCTTACTTCTGTCTGTCTGTCTGTCTGTCTGTCTGTCTGTCATCAGGATTAAGCACTAATCAATCAACACCAACGAATCGATGGCATTGGATTCATTTAGATATCTCATTCTTGGCGGGCATTTGGCACCCGTAATAAGACAATGCTCATTCTAAAAAGACGAAATAAATTTAAAAAAACTTATTTCGCCGTTTTGATCATCGTAGCTCGCGGTTTACAGCTGAGGTTCTTGGGTCTTATTGACTATGAGGTCGCGAAGCCATTTGTGGCTTGGTTCAGAATCAAAGTAACGGTGCCAAAGCAAAAACAAACCACCGGGAACCAACTCAATAGGAATCGGCTTCATCACCAGTTCGCCACTCTCAATATAGTCACGAACCGAGTTGTACGGATAACACATCAGCAAATCGCTTTGTTTGCACAGCTTTACTGCGCTGGTGATGTCCGACACGTTGGCGGCTTTGTTAATTTGAAGCTGTTTGGCTTGCAAGATTTCCAGTAGCAACCAGTCGCCAATGCCACCGGTCACCAACTGAATATGACGGTATTTAAGGAAGGCTTGCAGATTCCACTCTTCTTGAAGTACTGGGTGATCATTTCGCATCAAGCACACAGAGTAATCTTGCAGCAACTCGACGTGGTTTAGCTCGGCAGGGATATTTTGAATGTGGGTGCTAGCCCTTTCATCGAGCTCAAAAATTCCAATCCCGAAATCGACCTCACGCTTTAGTAAGCGCTTAAAGGTTTCGCTGCTCCAAGTAGTGCTGTTTACCGTAATGTTCGGCGCATCTGCTAGCGCGTTAGGCATAAATTTAGGGTAAATCGCGGTATAAGCGGTTTCAACAAGATCGATATTAAAAGTACGTTCGCTGTCTTTCGGCTCAAAAATGTCCGGCACGGTTAGCTGTTCAACTTGCAGAAGGATTTGATGAATTTTAGGCGCTAAAGAGGTGGCTTTCGGTGTTGGAAACAGGCCTTTTGACTCACGTTCAAACAAAGGGTCGTCAAACAAAGAACGCAGCTTAGTGAGTTGTTTACTCACCGCAGACTGACTAAGGAACAATCGCTCTGCCGTTTTGCTCACGCTGCGCTCTTCAAGCAACACGTGTAAACACAGCAGTAAATTCATATCACATTTGAGTAAGCTTTTAACATCTACCATGATATTCCTTAGATTCAGATTAATGATGACTTTATGTCACTTTAAATCATATCACAAACTTGTTAATTTAAGCCCATGTAACCTATGAGTTAATAACTCAAAAAATAATAGACCTAAGGAATACTCATGAACTTTCTAGCACTCCCTAAGATTGATCTGCACTGCCACCTAGACGGAAGTGTTCGTCCAGACACCATTATTGATCTGGCGAAACAGTACGGAATCGAACTTCCAGAAGACCGTGAAGCGGTAGTAAAGTCTCTAACAGTGCCTGAAGATTGCAAAAACCTTGATGAGTACCTAGCTTGCTTTAGCCTGCCACTGCAAGTGATGCAAACGGAAGAAGCGATTGAGCGTATCTCTTTTGAGCTTTACGAAGACGCAGCACTAGAAAACGTTAAGTACCTAGAAGTTCGTTTTGCACCGATTCTTCACGTAAACAAGGGCTTGTCTCTTGATGCAATCATCGCAAGTGCGGTTAAAGGCATGAAGCGTGCAGAAGAGAAATACGACATTAAGGGCAACTACATCATGTCTGTACTTCGTATGTTCCCGAAAGACTCAATCAAAGATGTAATCGACGCTGGTAAACCATACCTTGGTAAAGGCGTGGTTGCGTTTGATATTGCAGGCGGTGAAAAGCCGGGCTTCTGCGCTGAATTCCCTGAGTACACGCAATACGCTATTGAACAAGGCTACCGTGTGACGGTTCACGCAGGTGAGCAATGGCATGGTCAGAACGTTTACGATGCAGTCACACTGCTTGACGCTGAGCGTATCGGCCACGGTGTCCACATCCAAGGTAACGAAGACGCGTACAACATCGTTAAAGAGAAGCAGGTTGCGCTTGAAACTTGCCCAACAAGTAACGTGCAAACTAAATGTATTCACAAATTCAGCGACCACCCAATTGCTGAATTCAAGAAAGACGGCATCGTTGTAACGATCAACACAGACAACCGCACTGTGTCGAACACAACCATGACTAACGAAGTGAAGCGTGTATGTGAAACGTTCGGTCTAACACAAGAAGACTACGCAGAGATCTACAAGTACTCTGTAGAGAGCGCTTTTGCTTCAGACGAAGTGAAACAGCACCTAATGGGTTTCGTTGAGCAAATCTAATTTGAGCAATCTTGATTGCTAAGTAGAAAAACAGGAAGAGAAAGGCTTAGGCTTTTCTCTTTTTTTATGTCCAATTATCCGTATTCTAATATCGATGTTGACGAATGGGATGCAAACAATGAAAACAGAACTCGAGAAAATGCTGTCCGGCGAGATTTTTGATGGCGCAGACCATGAGGTAGACCACATGCGCACTCACGCCAGCAAGGCGCTATCAGACTTGAATCAATGTTCAGACGATACTCAACTACCAAGTCTTCAGGCTAATCTGTTTGGTAAAGTAGGAAGCAGCGTTGTCCGTCCTCCTTTTCATTGCGAGTTTGGCAAAACCATCGAGATCGGTGACGACACCTTTATCAACATGAACGTGGTGATGCTTGATGGCGCGAATATCAAGATTGGTAACAATGTATTGATAGGGCCAAGTGCCCAGTTTTACACAGCCTCCCACTCACTGGATTATCTCAGCCGCCGTAAGTGGGAAACTTTCTGCCTACCTATCACAGTCGAAGACGATGTGTGGATTGGTGGAAACTCAGTCATCAACCAAGGCGTTACGATTGGCGCTCGCTCTGTTATCGCAGCGAACTCAGTGGTTAACAGTGATGTACCACCAGATTGCCTGTACGGCGGCACTCCAGCCAAGTTGATTCGGCATTTGAATGCCGAACAAACTCGCGATTAAACAAGAAAGCGCGTATCCAAATCTAAAAAAGAGCGATGTTTCAATAGCATGGCTCTTAATCTAATTATCAGCGTTGTTTTATCGCACGCTTGTTCACCGCGAATTTGAAGCACGACAGCCGCAACTAAAACCAGCGCTGATATAGTCAAAAACAAGAATGCAACGATAGACTTAGGTGGGTATCTTTTCATTTTCTACACCCTCAAATTTAAGGTTCATCGCGGCTTTCC
>NZ_JBFRJZ010000065.1:0-90907 GCF_041469125.1 Vibrio sp. 10N.286.51.E5
CCTCCTCCTACTCGATTGTCGCTTGAACCTATGGCTACGCCAACTGGGCTTCAATGGCTTGTTGAAGCTTCACACGGTCGTGTCGCCAATCTCGGTTTGCCGATGCAAGATCTGTGGTCACACAATTCCATTGCACTTCTAGTTCCGGGTGAGGTTCATTGCCTAACACGATGTCTATTTTCCTTGCCTTACAGGTACGTTCACACCACTCCAATTGCTCTTGAAGCGTCATTTTCCCTGCGGGACCGTGCTCTGGTGAAAGGTTTTCAACGAAGATAACTTTTGCCTTGGTGTTCTCAGAGATTGCTTTGCCAATCTCTGGAAGGAGAAGAGGGGGCATCACACTGGTTAAAAAGCTTCCAGGGCCAAGGACAATGCAGTCTGCTTGCTCAACGGCAGCAACGGCTTCTTTGGTTGCTGGCACTTCTGGAGACAAGTCCATCATGCGCAGCTTTTCCGTCATGTCATCAACGTTGGTTTCGCCGGTAACCCAGCGGCCGTCCATTGATAGAGCCGTGAGGTCTGAAGGATGCTCAGTCATCGGCACGATATTGACATCGACCTTGAGCATATTTCGAATCAGGTTAATTGCTTCCAATGGGCGAACGGAAAGGTTGTCTAACGCCGTCAGCATTAGGTTACCCAAGTTATGACCGTCTAGCTCACCTTGACCACGAAAGCGGTATTCGAACATCATCGAACTGATTGAAGGCTCTGTGATTAATTGGTTGATACAGTTGCGTGTATCTCCCCATGCGATGCCACCTTGGCAATCTCTAATACGTCCGGTGGAACCGCCGTTATCTGTCGTTGCAACAATGCCAGTTGCGTTGTTACCAAAGTCTTTTAATGCAGCTAACATGCGACCTAAGCCATGGCCACCGCCGATTGCTACGACTTTCTTTGAAGAGTAAATATTCATTTATTGTTCTTGTTAGGTTATTACCAACTATAATTTAGGTTAAATGCTTCTCGCTATATACTCAACAAGAGTTATTTTGAGCGTTTGATACGTTTTTTTTGCCGATGTGACCCGTTTTTTACCATCAGAGCTAGATTCACGTACAAATATTAAGTATTTTATTACTCAGCTACTGCGCGTGTGAATATAACGCTCAGTTGCCATAACTCCGAGCTCTCGCATGCTAAGTCGCACAGTGGTATTTGCTGTACCGATACGCATCAAGAGCCAGTGACATGTTGTCACAAGGGCTTAATTGGAAATGATTATGCCTCCCGTGTTTGGAAAGGTGTTCCGTGGCGCAACAATTCGAAGATAGATTCCATCGCAAGTTTTATTACTTGCGCTTGTCGGTTACAGACGTCTGTAACTTTAAATGTACTTACTGCTTACCAGATGGTTACAAACCGTCAGGGCAAAAAAACTCGTCTTTTTTAAGTGTTCCCGAGATCAAACGCGTTGTTAAAGCGTTTGCAGATTGTGGTACCTCAAAGATCCGCATTACAGGCGGAGAGCCGAGTCTGCGTAAAGACTTTCCTGAAATCATACATACCGTTGCTTCTACTCCAGGCATCGAAAAAGTAGCCACCACAACGAATGGCTACCGCATGGAGAAACAAGTAGGGCAATGGCGTGATGCTGGTTTAACCCATATAAACGTGAGCGTGGATAGTTTAGATTCGCGCATGTTCCATCAGATCACTGGTGAGAATAAGTTTACTGAGGTTATGCGAGGCATTGATAAAGCGTTTGAGGTTGGCTTTGAACAAGTCAAAGTCAACGTCGTATTAATGAAAGACCTCAATAGTCAGGAATTACCAGCCTTCCTTAATTGGATCAAAGACAAACCTATTCAATTACGTTTTATCGAGCTGATGAAAACCGGCGAGATGGACGAGTTGTTCGATAAACATCATGTGTCTGGCGTTGCGATTCGCAACCAGCTTATTGCTAATGGTTGGCTGTTAAAAGTCAAAGCCGTTAACGATGGCCCGGCGCAAGTGTTTGTCCACCCAGACTACAAGGGTGAAATCGGTTTGATCATGCCTTACGAGAAAGACTTTTGTGAGAGTTGTAACCGACTGCGCGTTTCTGCGACCGGTAAACTTCACTTATGTCTGTTTGGCGACCATGGTGTTGAACTGAGAGATCTGATTCAAGAAGATCAACAAGAGCAAGAACTCATTGATCGAATTCAGGCTCAGCTTCAAACCAAGTCCGTTAGCCACTTCTTACACGATGGCAACAGCGGCATGACTCCAAACTTGGCGTCAATCGGCGGTTAACCCGCTCACACTCTAAAGCATTTTATCGCTCAGCTTCTTCAGGCTGGGCGAATCAGTCTAATGAAAAATTTATATAGGTGAACAAATGGGTCACGCAGAAAGCAAATTCCAAGCAGCAAACATCGCAGTACTAACGGTTTCAGATACTCGTACAGAAGAAAACGACACTTCAGGCGGTTACCTAGCAGAGCATGCTAAAGAAGCGGGTCACAACGTGGTTGATAAGCAAATCGTTATTGATGACATGTACAAGATCCGTGCGATCGTATCTAAATGGATCGCTGATGAAAGCGTACAAGCTATCATGATCACGGGTGGTACTGGTTTCACTTCTCGTGACAGCACGCCTGAAGCGCTTAAGCCACTGTTCGACAAAGAAGTAGAAGGCTTTGGTGAGCTATTCCGTCAAGTATCTTACGAAGAGATCGGTACTTCGACAATTCAATCTCGTGCGATTGCGGGTTTTGCTAACCACACGGTTATCTTTGCGATGCCAGGTTCGACAGGCGCTTGCCGCACCGGTTGGACTAAGATCATCAAGCAACAGATGGATGCTAGCCACCGTCCTTGTAACTTCATGCCACACCTTTCTGTATAAGGCGGTTTGAGTATGAGCCAATTTACACACATTAACGCGTCTGGCGAAGCAAACATGGTCGATGTATCGGCTAAAGCGGAAACAGTACGTGAAGCGAGAGCGGAAGCCTTCGTTCAAATGTCTGCTGAAACGCTAGAGCTGATTGTCTCTGGTAGCCACCATAAAGGTGATGTTTTCGCAACGGCACGTATTGCGGGTATTCAAGCGGCGAAGAAGACGTGGGATCTGATACCCCTGTGTCACCCTCTGCTATTAACTAAAGTAGAAGTGCAGCTTAAAGCTATCGAGTCTGAAAACAAGGTTCGCATCGAATCTGTTTGTAAGCTTGCGGGTAAGACGGGCGTAGAAATGGAAGCGCTAACGGCTGCTTCTGTGGCTGCGTTAACGATTTACGATATGTGTAAAGCTGTTCAGAAAGACATTGTTATTGAAAACGTGCGCCTGCTAGAGAAGACAGGTGGTAAATCTGGTCACTTTAAGGTGGAGTCATGATTACAGTACTTTTCTTTGCTCAAACTCGTGAACTTGTTGGTGTGGACAGCGTTGAAGTTGATGCACAATTTAAGACGATTGAAGCGATTCGTAGTCATCTTGTGACACAAGAAGGCAAATGGGATATCGCATTGGAAGAGGGGAAGCTTCTGGCTGCACTTAACCAATCAATCGTACCTCTGACAGCTGAAGTGAAAGACGGCGACGAAGTGGCTTTCTTCCCACCAGTGACTGGAGGCTAAGCATGGATCCAAGAGTATTAGTGACAGCTGAGGATTTCTATGTAGGCGACGAATACGACTACTTGGCTCAAGGTACAGCTGCCGGAGCGATTGTGACGTTCGTTGGTAAAGTGCGCGACATGAACCTTGGCGACAATGTGATAGGTTTGTCTCTGGAGCACTACCCGGGTATGACAGAGAAATCACTGAGCGAGATCTGTGACCAAGCTGAGGCTCGCTGGCCTATTCAGAAGATGCGTGTTATCCACCGTGTAGGTGACTTAGATATCGGCGACCAGATTGTTTACGTTGGTGTATCCAGTGCACACCGTGGTGCTGCATTTGAAGCCTGTGAATTCGTTATGGACTTCCTGAAAACCAAGGCTCCCTTTTGGAAAAAGGAACGCACGACCGAAACGACGCGTTGGGTTGATTCTCGTGATTCAGACACGAAAGCAGCGGAACGCTGGGAGAAGTAATTTCTCTTAAAGTGATGTTGCTTCAGCATTTACTCATTTGTATATGAGACAGTCAAAAACCGACCACTTAGGTCGGTTTTTTTGTACCTGCTATAAATCTATTTATAGATAATCATTGATTTGATAAATGATAATTCATTGTGGTTGCATATAAATTCAGCGCGTAATTTTGTCTTGATTGGTGCATTGGATAACCCGGTTTGGTGCAGAGCATTATGCTGTCTTGTATAAAGTGATTATCCTCACAAATAGTGTAGACGGTTTAGGTGATATGTGATGTGCAATTAGATTTCATGTGGCATTAATGTTAATTTGCGCTCAGTGTTATAGCATAAGATGCTAAAAAAAAGCATCAACACAGACACATCAACACTAAAGGCTGTTTTTTAATTAATCCCTCTATGCAAGTCACTACTGATTTGGGATTTTTTAGATATTTACACTGATATCTTAAGTATTTCGGAGAATTATCCGATTTTTTGCGACTTGTTTGTGGCAAATTACTTCAATGGTTGATAGTGTGTGCCTCAATCTTTGTAAGGTTTTAGATTTTTATGCTTAAATTTTGAGCTAAATAAATCTAAATCACTGCCGTTCAGTGAACCAAGCAAAGAAGTCATGGATGCAATACATAAAACTTGGAGTTTATTAAATGTACAAGAATAAAATCACTCAGGCCCTTCTTCTAGGTGCTGGTTTGGCAGTGGCTGCCTCTTCTACTCTTTCTATCGCTGCTGAAGTTCCAGCAGGCACAGAACTGGCAAAAGTTCAGGAACTTGTTCGCGGTAACGGTACTGAAGTTGCAACACTCGACCCTCACAAATCTCAAGGTGTACCAGAATCTCACGTAATTCGTGACCTTCTAGAAGGTTTAGTGAACCAAGATGGCGACGGCAATACTATCCCAGGAGTAGCTGAAAGCTGGGAAACGACAGACAACAAAACATTCACTTTCCACCTACGTAAAGACGCAAAATGGTCTAACGGCGATCCTGTAACGGCAAATGACTTCGTTTACAGCTTCCAACGTGCGGTTGATCCTTTAACTGCTTCTCCATACGCTTGGTACATGGAATATACCAAGATGGCGAATGCGAAAGACATCGTTGCGGGTAAGAAAGACAAGAGTGAACTAGGCGTTAAAGCTTTAGATGACTACACGTTAGAAGTGACTTTAGATACAGCTGTCCCATATTTCGTAATGATGATGGGTCACACAACAGTGAAGCCAGTACATAAAGCAACTGTTGAAAAATTCGGTGACCAGTGGACTAAGCCTGAAAACTTTGTTGGTAATGGTGCATTTGTTCCAAATCAATGGGTAGTTAACGAGCGTCTTGAACTAGTACGCAACGAAAATTATTGGGATAACGAACATACAGTTCTTAACAAAGTAACATTCTTACCAATCGAAAACCAAGTAGCGGAAATGAACCGCTTCCTCTCTGGCGAACTAGATTTCACATACGAAGTTCCTAACGAGCACTTCCGTCGCTTACAGAAAGAATACCCAGAAGATGTAAACATTAAGGGTAACCTGTGTACTTATTACTACCAATTTAATGCACAGAAAGCACCTTTCGACGACGTACGTGTTCGTAAAGCAATGTCTTATGCGATGGATCGTGACATCGTGACGAAAGCGATTCTTGGTCAAGGTCAAAAACCAGCTTACTTCTTGACTCCTGAAATTACTGCTGGTTTTGACCCGGTAACTCCAGAGTATGGTCAACTTTCTCAAAAAGAGCGTATTGCTGAAGCGAAGCGTCTTCTTGAAGAAGCGGGCTACACGAAGAGCAACCCACTTGAATTCAACCTGCTTTACAACACGTCTGAAAACCACAAGAAGCTTGCTGTAGCAATCGCATCAATGTGGAAGAAAGAGCTTGGTATTAACGCGAAACTCGAAAACCAAGAGTGGAAATCATATCTAGACAGTAAAGATACTGGTAACTTTGACGTTGCTCGTGCAGGTTGGTGTGGTGACTACAATGAAGCATCTTCATTCCTAACATTGATGGTTAGCCAAAATACAACTGCTGGTCAGCACTATAAGAGCGCAGACTATGACAAGATTATCGATAAAGCACTAAGCTCTACTTCAGAAGAAGAGCGTACTAAGCTATACATCGAAGCAGAAAAATTGCTAGCTAAAGACATGCCAATTGCTCCAGTCTACCAGTACGTTACAACACGTCTTGTATCACCTCAGCTAGGTGGTTACCCAGAAGGTAACGCCGAAGATAAGATCTATTCAAAAGATCTTTATATCAAAGCAAAATAACCTCCTATAAAAATAAAATATAACTAACTTAGACCTGTGTGCGAGAAATCGCACGCAGTGTCTATTTAATTTTTAATTGTCACAGACTGAAAAGAGTGAGTTTATGCTTAAATTCATTATGAAAAGGATATTCGAAGCGATTCCAACCATGTTGGTGTTGATCACTATATCTTTCTTTCTCATGCGTTTTGCACCGGGTAACCCGTTTTCGAGCGAACGCCCATTACCGCCAGAAGTTATGGCTAACATCGAAGCTAAATACGGCTTAGATAAACCTGTATTTGAACAGTACACCACGTACTTGACTAACATCGTTCAAGGTGACTTTGGTCCATCATTCAAATATCAAGATTACACCGTAAATGAGCTGATCGCAGTCGCACTTCCAGTATCTGCGAAGGTAGGTTTTATTGCCTTTATCTTTACCCTGATTATGGGAGTATCGGTCGGAACGATTGCCGCCTTGAAGCACAACACCTGGATTGACTACACCATAATGTCGACCGCTATGCTCGGGGTAGTAATGCCATCCTTCGTGTTGGCTCCAGCGCTTATTTACCTGTTCTCTCTGCACTGGAACATATTCCCAGCAGGTGGTTGGCACGGCGGTACTTATATGTACATCGTCCTGCCAGTTATCGCGATGTCTCTTCTTTACGTAGCCACATTTGCTCGTATTACTCGCGGTAGCATGATTGAAACGCTAAACAGTAACTTTATCCGAACTGCTCGTGCAAAAGGCCTAAGTTACCGTTACATCGTTCTAAAACATGCACTGAAGCCAGCACTGCTGCCTGTCGTTTCTTATATGGGACCTGCGTTTGTAGGTATCATTACAGGTTCTGTTGTTGTTGAAACCATCTTCGGCCTACCAGGTATCGGCAAGCTGTTTGTTAACGCCGCGTTTAACCGTGACTACTCGCTAGTAATGGGTGTAACCATCTTGATTGGTTTCCTATTCATCTTGTTCAACGCAATCGTTGATATTTTGCTAGCGCTAATTGACCCGAAAATTCGCTACTAACAGGGACGCATGGTTATGTTGAAGAAAAAAGAAAATTTAGAAGCGATCGAAAAGTTCTCTGAGAGCTTAGAGATTGAAGGTCGCAGTTTGTGGCAGGATGCCCGCATTCGTTTTATGCGAAACAAAGCGGCAATGGTAAGCCTGTTTATTCTTACGCTTATGGTACTGGCGGTTATCTTCTTACCGATGCTTGCTCAGTACACTTATGATGATACTGACTGGTACGCAATGCATGCAGCGCCAAGCGCGGACCACTGGTTTGGTACTGATAGCTTAGGCCGTGATTTGTACGTTCGTACTCTTATCGGTGGTCGTATCTCATTGATGGTTGGTGTGATGGGCGCATTCGTAGCGGTACTGATTGGTACGCTTTACGGTGCAGCTTCAGGTTTCATCGGCGGTCGTACTGACCGAGTGATGATGCGTATCCTAGAGATCTTGTACGCGGTACCATTTATGTTCCTAGTAATCGTCCTGGTAACGTTCTTTGGTCGTAACATCATCCTAATCTTCGTTGCTATTGGTGCGATTGCTTGGCTAGATATGGCGCGTATTGTACGTGGTCAAACGTTGAGCCTACGTAGTAAAGAGTTCATTGAAGCCGCACACGTATGTGGTGTAAGCAAATGGAAGATCATTACACGTCACATCGTACCGAACGTACTGGGTATCGTAGCGGTTTATTCTACGCTGCTTATTCCAAGCATGATCCTTACAGAATCATTCTTATCTTTCCTTGGTCTTGGTGTTCAAGAGCCTATGACAAGCTGGGGCGCATTGCTTCAAGAAGGCTCGCAAACAATGGAAGTTGCAATCTGGCAATTAACATTCCCTGCGGCATTCATGGTAGTTACGCTGTTCTGCTTTAACTACGTAGGTGATGGTCTGCGCGACGCGCTTGATCCAAAAGACAGATAACGAAATAGCAATTAAAAGCTATAAAAGATTAAGGAAGCAATAATGAGCTTATTAGATGTCAAAGATCTGCGCGTCGAATTTACCACGCAAGATGGTATCGTAACCGCAGTAAACGACTTGAACTTCTCACTTAACCAAGGCGAAACGCTGGGTATTGTTGGAGAGTCGGGTTCAGGTAAATCACAAACGGTATTTGCACTGATGGGGCTGCTGGCTAAAAACGGCATCATCTCAGGCAGTGCAAAGTTTGAAGGCAATGAAATCCTCAACCTGCCTGAAAAAGCGCTGAACAAGGTTCGTGCTGAACAGATCGCGATGATCTTCCAAGATCCAATGACGTCACTGAACCCTTACATGAAAGTAAGTGATCAGTTGATGGAAGTACTTATGCTGCACAAAGGCATGGGTAAAGCAGAGGCGTTTGAAGAATCAGTACGCATGCTTGAAGCGGTTAAAATCCCTGAAGCACGTAAGCGTATCACCATGTACCCACACGAATTTTCTGGCGGTATGCGTCAGCGTGTGATGATCGCAATGGCACTGCTGTGTCGTCCTAAATTACTTATCGCTGATGAACCAACAACGGCACTGGATGTAACCATTCAAGCGCAAATCATGGAATTGCTGAACGAACTTAAAGATGAGTTCAATACGGCAATCATCATGATCACCCATGACTTGGGTGTTGTTGCTGGTTCTTGTGACAAAGTACTTGTGATGTACGCGGGTCGTACAATGGAGTACGGCACGGTTGATGAAATCTTCTACGAGCCAAGCCACCCATATGCGGAAGGCCTGCTTAAAGCGATTCCTCGTTTGGATACCGAAGGTGAAATTCTACCGACGATTCCAGGTAACCCACCTAACTTACTTCGCCTACCAACAGGTTGTCCTTACCAAGACCGTTGTCACCGTGTAATGGACCGTTGTAAGCAAGAAGCACCGATTTTGCAGCCATTTGCTAAAGACCGTCAGCGTGCTTGTTTTTCAGATTGGGAGACTTGGACAAAATGAGTAAAGAATTACTATTAGATATTAAAGACCTGAAAGTTCACTTTAGCATTGCAGCTAAGTCTGCTTGGCCTTGGGCAAAACCATCAAACCTTAAAGCGGTTGATGGTGTTGATGTTCACCTTTACGAAGGAGAGACTCTGGGTGTAGTAGGTGAGTCTGGTTGTGGTAAGTCGACTTTTGCCCGTGCGATTATCGGCTTGGTTGAAGCGACTGAAGGTCAAGTGATGTGGTTAGGTCAAGACCTAACTAAGATGCAGGAAGTGAAGCGTCGTGAGACTCGTAAAGAGATTCAGATGATCTTCCAAGACCCGCTAGCATCGCTTAACCCACGTATGTCAGTAGGCGATATTATTGCTGAGCCTCTAGAGACTTTCTTCCCTGAACTTTCTAAACAAGAAGTGAAGGACAGAGTTAAAGAGATGATGGCAAAGGTTGGTCTACTACCCAACGTAATCAACCGTTACCCTCATGAATTCTCTGGTGGTCAGTGTCAGCGTATTGGTATTGCACGTGCGCTTATCTTGAAACCTAAGATGATCATCTGTGATGAACCTGTTTCTGCACTGGATGTATCTATCCAAGCTCAAGTAGTTAACCTTCTGAAGGAGCTACAAAAAGAGCTAGGTTTGTCTTTGGTATTCATCGCGCACGATTTGTCGGTTGTTAAACACATCTCTGATCGCGTATTGGTGATGTACCTAGGTAATGCGGTAGAACTTGGCGAATCAGATGCATTGTTCTCTGATCCTAAGCACCCATACACCAAAGCGTTGATGTCTGCAGTTCCAATTCCAGACCCACGCTTAGAGCGCAGCAAAACCATTCAGATGTTGGAAGGTGATCTCCCATCGCCAATCAATCCGCCATCAGGTTGTGTGTTCCGTACTCGTTGCCCACAAGCAACAGAGGCGTGTGCGCAAACTAAGCCAACGATTCAAGGCGATGACGTTCACGCAGTATCTTGCTTGCACGTACAAGTCTAGAGCCTATTTAAAACGGTTCAGCCTGTGACAGGCTTAAGCGCGACTAGTTATTAGAGTCGCGCTTTTTTTGTCTTAGGCTTATTGGTTCGCTCAACAAGCTTCATCAAAATATTCGAACAACTAAGCCAACTTCTTCTAGTTTTGAAAAAGTTGGCTTTTTTTATACTAGAGAAAAGTTTCGATGACAGAGGTTTGGATATGGGTAAGTTAGTTGAAGGTGTTTGGCATGATGTGTGGTACGACACCAAAGAAAGCGGTGGTAAGTTTGTTCGTGAAGATGCGGGCTTTCGTCACTGGATAGAGAACAAACCGGGCGCGCAGTTTGAGCCTGAAAGCGGCCGTTATCACTTATACGTATCATTGGCTTGCCCTTGGGCGCACCGAACCCTTATCTTCCGTGAGCTGAAAGACCTAACCGATCACATTGACGTGACGGTTGTTTGCCCAGACATGATGAGTGAAGGTTGGCAAATGGGGTTACCTGAACCTCTATTTGGCCATACCCGCATGCACCAAATCTACACCCAAGGCAAACCGGACTATTCAGGTCGAGTCACGGTTCCTGTTTTATGGGATAAGAAAACCAACACCATTGTGAGTAACGAGTCGTCTGAAATCATTCGCATGTTTAACTCAGAGTTTAACGAGCTAACGGGTAACACCGATGATTACTACCCGTGGGAGTTGTCCAAGAAGATTGATGAGTGGAATGATTATATCTACCCAAACATCAACAACGGCGTATACCGAACCGGCTTTGCGACAACACAAGAAGCCTACGAAGAAGCGTATGACGCCTTGTTTGAAGCCTTAGACAAAGTAGATGCGCACCTTAGCGAACATCGCTATTTGGCGGGTAACGAGATTACAGAAGCGGATTGGCGCTTGTTTACCACTCTGGTTCGATTTGATGCGGTTTATGTGGGTCACTTCAAGTGTAACAAGCAACGAATTGCGGATTACAAACATATCCAAGGTTATCTAAAAGAGCTCTATCAAATAGAGGGTATTAAAGAGACTACGGATTTCTACCACATCAAGCGCCACTACTATTACAGCCACACTGGTATCAACCCGACTCAAGTGGTGCCTAAAGGGCCTGATCTGGATTTAGATTCGCCTCACGGACGTGGTTAGAATCATTAATTAATCCGCTTTTCTTCAGGCGTAAAAAAACCCTAGATAAACATCTAGGGTTTTTGCTTTCTGAAAAAGAAAATTAGTTAACTACTTTTTCTTCAGCTTGTGCAGCTTGGTCTGCTTGGATAGCCGTTAGAGCTACTGTGTAAACGATGTCGTCTACTAGAGCGCCACGAGACAAGTCATTTACTGGCTTGCGCATACCTTGAAGCATTGGACCGATAGATACTAGATCTGCTGAACGTTGTACAGCTTTGTAAGTCGTGTTACCCGTGTTTAAGTCTGGGAATACGAATACTGTCGCTTTACCTGCAACTGGAGAGTTAGGCGCTTTAGAAGCGGCTACGTTTTCCATGATTGCTGCATCGTACTGTAGAGGACCGTCGATCACTAGATCAGGACGTTTCTCTTGAGCAAGTTTCGTTGCTTCACGTACTTTATCTACGTCTGCACCCTTACCAGATTCACCAGTAGAGTAAGAGATCATAGCAACGCGTGGGTCGATACCGAATGCCGCAGCAGAATCTGCAGATTGGATAGCGATTTCAGCAAGCTGTTCAGCTGTTGGATCTGGGTTGATCGCACAGTCACCGTATACAAGAACTTGATCAGGCAGAAGCATGAAGAAGATTGAAGATACGATAGAAGCATCAGGAGCAGTCTTGATGATCTGGAACGGAGGAACGATTGTGTTCGCCGTTGTGTGAACAGCACCAGAAACTAGGCCATCAACTTCGCCAGCTTCAAGCATCATAGTACCTAGGAATACTGAATCTTCTAGCTTCTCACGAGCAACAACTTCAGTCATACCTTTAGCGCCACGAAGTTCTACTAGACGAGCTACGTAGTTTTCGCGAACTGATGCAGAATCGATGATCTCAACGCCAGCGCCAAGCTCAACACCTTGCTGTGCTGCAACGCGACGGATTTCTTCAGGGTTACCTAGAAGTACACACGTTGCGATACCGCGCTCAGCACAGATAGCCGCAGCTTTAACTGTACGTGGCTCATCACCTTCAGGAAGAACGATGCGCTTAGCCGCTTTACGAGCAAATTCAGTTAGCTGGTAACGGAATGCTGGTGGGCTTAGACGACGGATGCCTTGAGTACCTTCAGATAGAGAATCAATCCAAGGGCCATCAATGTGGCTTGCAACGTGATCGTTAACGAACTCGATACGCTCTTTATCGTCTGCAGGCACTTCTAGGTTGAAGCTCTGTAGGTTTAGAGACGTCTGCCAAGTGTTACCTTGCGCTTTGAAGATCGGTAGACCTGAAGCGAATGCTGGTGCACAAAGGTTAGCAATGCTTTCTGGAATGTCGTAACCGCCAGTAAGCAGGATTGCGCCAATCTCAACACCGTTTTTCGCAGCAAGAGCCGCAGCAACGATAACGTCAGGACGGTCTGCAGAAGTTACTAGCAGTGAACCTGGTTTGAAGTGCTCAATCATGTGAGGTAGAGAACGTGCACAGAAAGTGATGCTCTTAATACGACGAGTTGAGATTTCACCTTCGTTAACGATTTCAGCGTTAAGGTGCTTAGCCATATCAACCGCACGAGTTGCGATTAGATCGATGCTCCATGGCACGCAGCCAAGAACACGGATAGGGCTAGAATTGAAGATTTGCATTACTTCAAGGTTCGCTTGCTGAGCGCTGTCTGCATCATCAAAGATTTCAGATAGGTCAGGGCGAGTACGGCCAGCTTCATCAACAGGAGCGTTAAGCTTGTTGATGATTACGCCTTTGATGTTTTTGTTCTTAGTACCGCCGAAGTTAGAACATGCTACTTCGATACGCTCTTTAAGCTGCGTAGGGTTGTCAGTACCAGGAGTCGCAACGAATACGATCTCCGCGCCAAGTGTTTTTGCGATTTCCGCGTTCACTTGGTTAGCAAATGGGTGCTTACGAGTAGGTACTAGACCTTCGATTAGCGTTACTTCTGCGTCTTTGTTGATCTTGTTGTATTGCTCAACAACAGACTCAAGAAGCTCGTCCATTTTTTCGCTACCGATCAAAGCTTCAGCTTTAGTCATTGCGATTGGCTCACCAATCTTAATGTCGCTGTTTGCGCTGATGATAGTAGACGTTAGATCTGGTTGGTTACCACCGCTGCGAGGCTGAGCGATTGGCTTGTAGAAAGAAACACTTACGCCCTTACGCTCCATAGCGCGAAGAACACCCATGCTAACACTAGTAAGACCAACACCAGCGCTTGTAGGGATAAGCATAATAGTACGTGACATTGACGAACACCTTTGACTATTGGAAATAAAAAAAGCTCAACTGCTATTCCCACCGATATTTAAATTGGGGTAGGAATAGAAGTTGAGCCCCATTTTCTTGATATGAAAAACTGACTAGCTTCGAATGAAGCTAGTCAGGAAAATCAATTAAAGACCTGCTAGTTTCGCAGTGTCTTCAGCAATTACTAGCTCTTCGTTAGTAGAGATAACCATTGCAGGGATACGGCTGTTAGCTGTAGTGATAGTACCTTCGCCGCCGAAACGAGCTTTAAGGTTAGCTTCACCGTCAACTTCGATACCGAAGATGCCTAGGCGGTTAAGAACCATTTCACGGATTGGGCCTGAGTTCTCGCCGATGCCGCCAGTGAAAGTGATTGCGTCTAGACGACCTTCTAGAGTTGCAGTGTAACCAGCTACGTACTTAGCTAGACGGTGACAGAACACGTCCATTGCACGAGTTGCTTCTTCTTTCTCACCGTAGTTGTCTTCAACGAAACGACAGTCAGAAGTCACTTCAGTTAGACCAGCAAGACCAGACTCTTTAGTTAGCATGTTGTTGATTTCTTCAACAGAGTAACCAAGAGCGTCGTGTAGGTGGAAGATGATCGCAGGATCTAGGTCACCACAACGAGTACCCATTACAAGACCTTCAAGAGGAGTAAGACCCATAGAAGTATCTACAGATTGGCCGTTCTTGATAGCACAAACAGAAGCGCCGTTACCTAGGTGACAGTTGATGATGTTAACTTCTTCAACTGGCTTGTTTAGTAGGCCTGCAACTTCACGAGTGATGAATAGGTGAGAAGTACCGTGCATGCCGTAACGACGGATGCCGTGCTCTTTGTACAGGTTGTACGGTAGAGCGTATAGGTAAGACTCAGAAGGCATTGTTTGGTGGAACGCAGTGTCAAATACAGCAACGTTTTGTAGACCAGGGAAGTTCTGTTGAGCCGCTTCGATACCGATAAGGTGAGCTGGGTTGTGAAGAGGTGCGAAAGTCGCAGCGTCTTGAATACCCTTAAGAACTTCATCAGTGATAAGTGCAGAAGAAGTGAACTGCTCGCCACCGTGTACGATACGGTGACCGATAGCGCCAAGGTTAGCTTTAAGCTCAGGCTTAGAAGCAAGAATAGTTTCTACCATGAAAGATAGTGCTTCTACGTGAGCTGCGCCCGCGCCTAGTTGTGCTTCATGCTTGCCATCAAGTTTCCACTTCATACGAGCTTCTGGAAGACCTAGACACTCAGCAAGACCAGTTAGGTGCTCTGCACCTGTTTCTGCATCAACAACAGCGAATTTAAGAGAAGAACTACCACAGTTTAAAACTAAAACTAGCTTAGACATTAATGACTACCTGTTTATTTTTCTGATCGAAATCAGTTAAGGATGAAAATTAATCTCAAGAATAGTCGAAGCACATAGGCTTGCGTACTAACCTTGGTCAAAAAAACGTTAATTTCCGTATAAAGTGAAAGCGCTCTTTATCAAAAAGAGGCTTGTGCATTCCTTGCAGAAGTCTTCTCAAAGTTGCTTAAATTGTAAATAAGGGCAACAATGAGATTGAGGTCTGCAAATAATAGCGATATTGTGCAAATATAACAAAAAAATTTGAAAGAATATTATTTTTCGTCAAATTTTTGTGTTTTTAGTTGATGATTTCAACTTTTTTTTAATGGGAGACTCATATGAGCAATAGAGTTGGTTTAGCTAGTAGTTTAAAAGATGGCCAAAAGTACATGGATCTCTGGCCCGTCCGAAAAGAGTTAAACGCGATCTTCCCAGAACAACGCATTATTAAAGCGACCCGTTTTGGCGTGAAAGTGATGCCTGCGATTGCCGCTATCAGTGTTCTTACACAAATGGTCTTTAATAATTACCAAGCGATGCCACAGGCTGTGGTTATGGCTTTGTTTGCGATCAGCTTGCCGCTACAAGGTATGTGGTGGTTGGGCAATCGCTCAAATACACAACTTCCGCCGGCGCTAGTATCGTGGTACCGCGAACTGCATGAAAAGATCACTGAAACGGGTTTTGCGTTAGAGCCTATGAAGCCGCGCCCTCGCTATAAAGAATTGGCAATCATTTTAAATCGTGCCTTTCGTCAGTTAGATAAATCCTCAATGGAGCGTTGGTTCTAAAGAATCCCAGCTCTCCCTCTTGTCTGAGAACAACTATTCATCTTCTATAGCTTGTTCTCAGATTTGCTCCTCTTTTTGTTACCTCGCTTACTTTCCGTTTAGCTTACCTGTCCTTATTCACTTGGTTTCTTACCTTCCTCCGAAGTCAATATAACCTTTCTCACATAACTCGAGCCTTGTTGTATTTTTGTTAAATATCACTTCAAGTTATCAATGGTTACTGGTAATAATGTCAATAGTGGTTTTGATGTTGTTCTCTTTGAGCGAGTAATGACGGGTAGAGCTTGATTCAGGGAGCGATAATGAGTTCTGTAAGAAAGGTATTGGCAGCGGTTTTAAGTTGCTTGATGTTGCTATGGACTGGCAATGCAATGGCAAACGTTGCCAAAGTGTCGGTTTCACAAGTTGTTGACCATCCAGATCTGAATGCGACACGTTTAGGGCTTCTTGAAGGATTGAGAGCCAATGGTTATGAACCCGGTAAGAACTTAGAATTCTCCTATGAAATGGCGAATGGTAACCCGGCTCAGGCAGCCAAGATTGCCAGAGAGCTCGTCAGTGAAAATCCACATGTACTTGTTGGTATCGCGACACCGACTTCACAAGCCTTAGTGTCGGCGACTCGCTCGATTCCTATCGTGTTTACCGCGGTTACGGACCCTATCGGTGCAAGGCTTGTTAAACAATTGGATAAACCGGGACGAAACGTCACGGGCCTTTCTGACTTATCACCTATTTCCCAGCACGTATCTCTTATTAAAGAATTACTCCCTAATGCGGATTCAATCGGGGTGGTTTATAACCCCGCCGAGGCAAATGCTGTCGCGTTAGTTGGGCTATTAAAGAAGTCGGCACGAGATTTTGGTTTTACTCTGCACACTGAAAAAGCGCTAACCATCGATGATGTAGAATCAAAAACCGAATCCATTGCTAAGAAGTCTGATGTTATTTACGCATTGACAGATAACACTGTTGCAAGTGGTATCGAAGGGCTTATAGAAGCTGCGAACCGGGCTGGAACGCCAGTGGTTGCCGGAGCGACGTCTTACGTGGGTAAGGGGGCGATAGCTGGCTTAGGTCTAGATTACTATGATGTTGGGGTGCAAACCGCCGATTATGTGGCTGCTATTCTGAACGGACAAAAACCGGGGAAGCTGAGTGTTAAAACTGCACAGAGTTCGCAACTGGTTGTGAATTTGGATGCTGCTCGTGAGCTTGGTGTCACATTGCCTCAGTCTGTGATTGATCGTGCGGTCATTAGCCGGTGAATTGAGTTTGGTGTTAGGTGAGCTAATAGGCCATAAGTCATATTATTAACAGCATTGAAATGGGCTCAGATAACAAACTCACCTGCTCTATATGTTGGCGCTTCTCTATTTTATTCATTTGTAAGCGGTTATTTGACCGTTAGGTGTGTCGTTAATATCAATTTACATTATTTTACGTCGAGCGAATTGCCGATTAATGTAATAATATTAATGGGGAAAATGAAAATAGCTGAACGCTAAGAGCACATTATATGAAAGTAAATAGGCACTTTAGCCTAACCTTTGTTTTCGGGTTTCCCGCTGTGATCGCCGCGATGTTACTTGGTCTAATAGGAAAGAATCATTTTGACGCGGTAGAAAAAGATATCAGTAGTGAGTTTCATCGTATTGAAGATGTGTTCAAAAGAACCACAAAAGTGGCGACAGCCCTAGACTACAGCTTCTCCAACTATTATAAATCAGGAAACCCTCTCTTTCTTGATCACAACAAACATGTTGTGGATGGTCTTTGCCAAATCTGGCCTATTGATGTATTGCTACTTGCCGACGGTAAAACCTCAGACATTCCCTCTGTCGATATCGACTATATGCTAATTGGTCAAGAGTCTCTTTGTTCTGAAAGCAGTGATAGTTATAAGAGCGCGTCAGAAAAAATAGCGTTAGCTCCTATTCTTTCATTTTTATCCCAGCTTGATGAATACCATGCCGGCGTGCACTTTATTGATACGAGCGGCTATGTGATCTCTTCACCTGAAGGTTTTGCCAAAGGGCTGAGCAAAGAGTTACTCTCGACCATAAAGAGTCGTCCTTATTGGCAGAAAACAGCCAACAACCCTGACCAACTTACCCTTTCAGGCCCTGGTTATCGTTTTGATTCCCTTGACCGTATAATCAGTATGACGATCCCTGTATTCCATAAAGGCGTTCACCAAGGGATGCTGTCGGTGGATATTAATGCTGACAAGCTGCTCGCAAACTCGAATGAGCATCTTGCAGGTCGGATCGATATCATTGATACCACTTTAGCGACTCCGGTAGATTCTGCGGCTTTTTATCACGAGATCAAACTGGATGGTGTCTCGTCTCACCATGCGATGTATTACAAATTAGACATCGCGAAAGAGGTTGAGCACTTTTTCGTCTACGAGAAAGACAGCCTTATTGTTGCCATCATTGTGTATCTGTTCTCAGTAACCATCTTCTTCTACGTCAATTCCAATATTGAACGTGGTTACTTCAAAGATCTCGCAGCCAAAGACCCTATGACAGGGTTATTGAATCGTCGTGGCTTAGAAGCGTTCTGGCGCAGTGTAGAGCACGATCAACTGTTTGCATTAACCGTCTTCGATATTGATGATTTTAAGTCAATTAACGACACCTACGGCCACGATAAGGGGGATGATGTGATTCGTTATATGTCGCGTCAGATCAGCAACAGTATTCGAAGCAGTGACGTTGCAGCACGGTTTGGCGGTGAAGAGTTTGTCGTTTATATGAAAGGCGAAGATCGTGAAACTTTGATGAGAACATTAGAGCGAGTGAAGAATGCGATTTGTTCCACTTCAGCCGACATTATTCCAAATGGATTTACGGTGTCTGGCGGTGTCTGCATTGTTGAAACTGAGCAAAGTAAACTTAACTTCGATGAGATATTTAAGTACGCCGATGAAAAGCTGTACGTGGCTAAGACGACGGGCAAAGACCGTCTTAAATTTTAACCACGTTATTGAATCGATGCTTTGTATGAAAATGAAAATGAAAATGAAAGAGGGAAGAGCGAACGTGTCTACCAAGCAAAGCTTATTTGCACCGGTAAACACGTTTGTAGCGTTGGGTATTTAACCCTAAACATAATCTTAAACAGGTTGGCGGCGTTCTTCTTGATAACGCTGAAGGCGTTCTACAATCGGTGGCGCCTTTTTGAAAGTACGAATTTCTTTAAACAGTTCGTTCGCTTCAGGGTAGCCTTTACTTAGATAAACAAACCACTGCTTCACTCTATTGGGGTAGTACATGCCTTTGTCCCCTTTAATTTGAAACTCTGAATAGCGCAGCAAAAGTTCAATGACTTTATCCCACGGCATTTTCTGGTGGTTGTGCTTAACGACGTTACCAAGGTTTGGAATATTGAAAGCACCACGGCAGACCATTAATGAATCGACGCCTGTTGCTTCTATGCAATCTTGACCATCTTGATAGTTCCAGATCTCCCCATTAGCAATCAACGGCAGAGATGTTTTTTCTCTTATTTGATTGATGAAGTCCCATTTGATTTCGCTGGCTTTATAGCCGCCAACTTTGGTTCTTGCATGCACGGTGAGTTCGTCAGCTTTGGCTTGTTCGATGGCATCGACGATTTCAAAGCACTCTTCCGGATGCTCCCAACCTAATCGAATCTTTGCGGACACAGGAATGTGTGCCGGTACCGCTTCTCGACAGGCGTTCACCACTTGATAGATGAGCTCTGGCTCTTTTAGCAATGAAGCGCCACCATTACTTTTGTTGACCGCTTTTGCTGGGCAACCAAAATTAAGATCGATCCCTTTCGCGCCTAAGCTAGCAGCTTGAAAAGCATTCTCGGCCATCCAATTTGGGTGTTGCCCTAGAAGTTGGAGATGGATTGGCACACCAGCCATGGTCTGAGAGCCTTGATGTAGCTCAGGGCAAATACGGTGGAACACATGCGGGGGAAGAAGTTGATCTACGACGCGCACAAACTCTGTCACACAGAGATCGTAATCATTAATCTCTGTGAGAATTTCACGCATTAGGTGATCTAGAACGCCCTCCATAGGGCCAAGTATTACGCGCATGTTGCTTTACCAAAACTGAATGAACCGAAAAATTCGAGGCGTGATTGTACGGTGTGCTTACAGAATTGTCACTATGAGTGTGGTGCATGTCTTAATGATGGTTTCGTCTCTTAATAGCGACATCTTTGGGAGGATGGCGTTATAATATCGAAAATGCCCAATATCCAGAGCTTTCATGACATATCAATTATTAAGCCTACCAGAATCAATCACTGACATTACTCCGCAGTTTATGGAAGGTGCAATCCTTGCCTCTAACTTAGCGACCAAACCACTCGATCCAGAAGAGTGGCTGGTTATCGTTGCGCCTGAAGCGGGTAAAGAGCTGGTAAAAACGGTGACAGAACAGATTAATCACCAGCACAACCTGATTCAGCGTAATGAATACCTATTAACAGACGTACTGGCTGAAGGTGACTTTAACGAACAGTTCGCTGATTTTTCTGAAGGCTTCATGATGGTTTGGCCAACAGTGGAAGAGCAGTGGCAGAGCGTGACAGTCGCGGATGGTACTCTGCGCATGTTGCAAGCGCTCTTAACCACCTTGATGCTTGCGATTGATGAAGAGCAAACTCAACAACAAATGATCGCTGCAGGGCTTACTAACCCACCATCGCTTGCCGATTTAGTGGGTCAAGTCGATCTGATGATCTCAGAAGTGGCAATGGCAGCGGATGAAGCTATGTTGGGCAATAAGTCCCAGAGCGTGAACCCGTTTAAAGACATTGGTCGAAACGACCTTTGCCCTTGTGAAAGCGGCAAGAAGTTTAAACAATGCTGCGGTAAAAGCAGCTAATCACGGCTTGTTGAGCAACTTAGTTTGTGTGAATAACAGACTCTCTTAATATGTTCAAAAGCTTAAGTAATAAAAAAGTCGACCTCGTGGTCGACTTTTTTGTTGTCCAAGTGTCAACGGCTTACTGCAAGTCCTTTTTCGACTTCACAAATTGAGAAATAACCACAATACCGAAAGCAACCAAGTTACCTGCAAAGATAATTACTAGCCACTGAGGCATAGAAAGATCGAAGAACTGCCACACAACCTTGCTGCAATCGCCGTAAGCCTCAAACATCCACGGAGCCCATTGGTTTAAAGGCGCCCAGCTAGGGAAGGTTACGAATAAGTCGCAGGTTGCGAAAGGGGACGGATTGAACTGGTAATCGACGTGCTCTAAAGCAAGCATCAAACCTTTGTATGCGCCAAATCCCCAGCTAGCAAGGCCTAACCAGCGTGATATTGGGTTATTCGGGGCAATCGCACCAATCATGGCGGCAACACCGATAGCGAGCATAGCAACGCGCTCATAGATACACATCACGCAAGGACCAAGCATCATCACGTGTTGGAAGAAGAGAGCGCACGCTTCAAAAAAGACAATAAAAGCCAGCAGTAAAAGCCAAGATAAACGTCCCTTAGAGAAGTCTTTGATCATTGCTAAAAAGTTCACGAATTGAATCCTGTCTATAAAATAAAAAAGCCCTGATTACTCAGAGCTTTTTATCTTGGATAAGTTTCCTAATCAACTAATATTTTTGATTAGTTAGTTATAGTTATTTTGGTTTGCGACACAGTGTTTAGCTTAGTGACCACCAGAGATAACTGGAGCAACGACTTCACCAGTACGCTGAATGATCCAACCTGCATCATAGAACCATGCTGTCATTGGCTCTACGAAGAACACAATGCCTGCTAGGCCAACCAGTGCCAATACGATGGTGTATGGCAACGCCATGATAACCATGCGACCGTAAGACAATCTAATTAACGGAGCAAGTGCTGATGTTAATAGGAATAGGAATGCAGCCTGGCCGTTTGGCGTTGCAACAGAAGGTAGGTTAGTACCAGTGTTGATAGCAACAGCAAGTAGGTCGAACTGATCACGAGTGATGATGCCTTCAACCAGTGCAGTTTTCACTTCGTTAATGTAAACCGTACCGACGAACACGTTATCTGAAACCATCGATAAAATACCGTTGGCAATATAGAAGAGTGCGAGCTGTGCGCCTTTATCTTCAACGTGAAGTACTGCATCGATGACTGGCTTAAATAGAGCTTGGTCGATGATCACAGCAACAACAGCGAAGAAAACGGCAAGAAGTGCAGTAAATGGCAGCGCTTCTTCAAAGGCTTTACCCATAGAGTGTTCTTCAATAACACCCGTAAATGCTGTAGCTAAGATGATCACAGACAGGCCAATCAAACCTACTTCAGCAACGTGAAGTGCAAGGCCGACGATAAGCCAAACTGCGATTGCACTTTGAACCCATAGTTTTGCTACGTCTTGCTTTGTGCGGTTTGCACGTTCTTTGTTGTCAAACTCAACTAAGATTTGGCGAACATTCATTGGTAGTTGAGCACCGTAACCAAACACTTTGAATTTCTCGACAAGTGTACAAGTTAAAATACCGCAGAAGAAAACAGGTAGTGTTACTGGCAGCATACGGATGATAAATTCACCGAACTCCCAACCTGCTTGCTTAGCAATTACCAAGTTTTGTGGTTCTCCTACCATGGTCATTACACCACCCAGTGCTGTACCCACACCAGCGTGCATTAGCAGTGAACGTAGGAAAGCACGGTAGTTTTCTAGGTCATCACGAGTTAGCTCTGAGATCTCTTCATCATGAGTATGATCGTGCGAAGACGTTGTGCCCTTGCCTGATGCAACCTTGTGGTAGATAGAGTAGAAGCCGACCGCAACGCTAATAACTACGGCGATTACTGTTAGTGCATCTAGGAATGCTGATAAGAAAGCGGCAGCAACACAGAAGGCAACGGAGAGTAAAATTTTAGATTGGATGCCAAGCAAGATCTTCGTGAAAATGAACAAAAGCAGTTCTTTCATGAAGTAAATGCCAGCAACCATGAATACGAGCAAGAGTAATACAGGAAGGTTTGCTTGCAGCTCGTGATAAACCATTTCTGGTTTGGTCATGCCAATGGCGACTGCTTGAATAGCTAATAGACCACCCGGTTGAAGTGGGTAGCATTTGAGAGCCATAGCTAGAGTGAAAATAAACTCAACCACCAATAGCCAGCCCGCAACAAATGGGTCAACTAGGAAGAAAACAAACGGGTTGATGATTAAAAAGGAAATGATGGCAAGTTTATACCAATCAGGAGCTTTACCAAGGAAGTTCTTGATAAAAGCGTTTCCGAGAGACATCGGCATGTTAATACTCTTTTATGTTGATTATGAATAGACAAGCAATACAACATTTTGAGAATCGAGCTATAGAAATTGTTAAAAACTATGACTAACAGTGACTTAGAAAAACTACATTCCATGTAATGTTCTGTGGTCTTGCCAAGTCACTCCCTTAGAAACTCAAGCACTGCTTATTTTTGAGCGCAACTTTACTCTTAGATAACATTTAGTCAACAGGAAAAGCCCTGTAGCCCTAAAAATACCTCTTTTTTGTTGAGAAACGCGATCAAAGTAGCGCAAGCATACCACTTAAAATGTGATAAAAACCGACTAGAATCAATATTTCAGCGAAATGATTGAAAATTACAGAATAACGACGGCTTATATATGATTATTACAACTTAATATTGCAAATTAATAGCTTTAAAAATATGACCAATCCCATTGATTTTAAAGAAAAATCATTGTGTTAACGGTTTGTTTAAATGGTGGTTTAGAGTCGCTTGCTTTACAAACCTGAGGTGCAAACGTGTGCTGAACTTTAGAGTTATAACTCTAACGGTGTTTAGGGTGAGTAAAATTTTTGAGGGTGTTTCCGCTAGGTGTGAACTAGTGGTATGATGAGTAAATTAGAACAGAATAATTAAATTGGATTGAAGTGTAGATGGTCATTAAGGCGAAGAGCCCGGCAGGATTTGCAGAGAAGTATATCATTGAAAGTATTTGGAATGGCCGTTTCCCTCCAGGTTCTATCTTGCCCGCAGAGCGTGAGCTTTCTGAGCTGATTGGTGTTACACGTACTACGCTTCGTGAAGTACTACAACGTCTTGCTCGTGATGGTTGGTTGACAATCCAACATGGCAAACCAACTAAAGTTAACCAGTTTATGGAAACCTCAGGTCTTCATATCCTTGATACGCTAATGACGTTGGACGTTGATAACGCAAGCAAAATGGTAGAAGACCTGCTTGCTGCTCGTACTAATATCAGCCCGATCTTTATGCGTTATGCATTCAAAGCAAACAAAGAAGCTTCAGAGCGTACTATCAGTAACGTGATTGAATCTTGTGAAGCGCTACTTGCGGCACCAACTTGGGATGAGTTCCTAGAATCGTCGCCATACGCTGACAAGATCAAACAAGCGGTAAAAGAAGATTCAGAAAAAGATGAAGCGAAACGTCAGACGATCTTAATCGCGAAGACTTTCAACTTCTATGATTACATGCTTTTCCAACGTTTGGCATTCCACTCAGGCAACCAGATTTACGGCCTGATCTTTAACGGTGTGCGTAAACTTTATGACCGTATCGGTAGCTACTACTTCTCTAACCCAGAAGCACGACGTTTAGCGATGGACTTTTATAAAGAGTTGTTCATTATCTGTGAAAGTGGCGAGCGCGAAACTTTGCCATTAGTGATTCGTAACTACGGTATCGCAAGTGCACAAGTTTGGAATGAAATGAAAACGACATTGCCGACGAACTTCACTGAAGACGACAGCTAAGGCATAGGTTTACTATTGTTGTTCCTGTTTAGTCAGTGACGTAAAGAAAACGAAAAAGCGGCGAGATAATTCAATTATCTCGCCGCTTTTTATTTATCTGTCGTTACTAAAAAATTATCAGTGGGTCAGTTACTTACCTATGACGAGTAATTTATCTATGTGTAGCAACTTAAAATTTATCTAGGAGTAGTAACTTAACCCGCAAACTCTTCTGAGTCTGGACGGTTGGTAAATTGCACACCGTTTAGAAAATCGCAAAGTAGTTGGTCTTCACACACTTTGTAGTTTTTGTTTTCTGGCTTGCGGAAGTAAGCGCCGATTTCGTACTTGCTCAAGCTAATGCCAACCACTTCTAGTACGTCCAAAACATCTTCTGCTTTCATGTTTAATGCGATACGAAGCTTCATGAAGATCATGTTGTTCGTCAGTGCAACTTCAGGTTTAGGTTGCTCGCCTTCTTTTTTGCCACGCTTAAGGTTGATGAAACCATTTAGGAATACCGCTAACTCTTTATCTTTCATCTTAGAGCATGACTTGTCGTTGTCATCTTTTAGCCAGTTAATCACTTGGTCATGAGCAACAGTCACATCAGCTTGTTCGATAGCTTTGATGATTTGTGCATTTTTAAGGTTTAGTGCGTGTTGAATACGACGCAAGATTTCGTTGTTAGTCACTGGGGATTCCTAAAAAGGGTTTTAGAGTAAAGAGGTGTTGGTTTCGCCTATTTTTTTCGACGAACCAATTTCTACTCTACATAGCATAGTTGACCGCGACTCTAACAGAGAACGCTAATTTTCGGTAGATATAAAAAATCCCCAATGCTGATTAACTCTTTCAAGTCAAAAATGCATTAGGGATTTAGTGATGGGTGCTTGTTATCTGACTGGAGTCAGAATTACATTACACGCATACCAGGTTGAGCACCTTCGTGTGGCTCAAGGATCCATAGGTCGCTGCCGCCAGGGCCCGCTGCTAGGATCATGCCTTCAGACATACCAAACTTCATCTTACGAGGTTTTAGGTTTGCTACCATTACAGTTAGCTTGCCTTCTAGCTCTTCAGGTTTGTATGCTGATTTGATACCAGAGAATACTTGGCGAGTCTCACCACCGATGTCTAGTTGGAACTTCAGTAGTTTGTTCGCTTTTGGTACTTCTTCACAAGAGATGATACGAGCGATACGCATGTCTACTGCTGCAAAGGCATCGAACTCAATCTCGTCTGCGATTGGCTCTTTGTCTAGCTCAGTTTGGCTTGCTTGCTCTTTTTCAGCTTCTGCTTTTTCTTTCGCTGCTGCTTCAGCGGCTGCATCTTCTTTAGAAGACTCAACCATTGCTTCCACTTTCTTAGGGTCAATGCGGTTGAATAGCGCTTTGAACTTAGTGATCTCGTGATCAGTTAGCGGAGTAGCAATCGCTTCCCACGTTAGCTCTTCGTTTAGGAAAGCTTCAGTGCGAGCTGCAAGCTCTGGCATCACTGGTTTCAGGTAAGCCATCAGTACGCGGAATAGGTTAATACCTACAGAAGAAACTTGTTGAAGCTCAGCTTCTTTGCCTTCTTCTTTTGCAAGAACCCAAGGTGCTTTTTCGTCGATGTACTGGTTAGCTTTATCCGCTAGTGCAGTGATTTCACGGATAGCACGGCTGAATTCACGAGTTTCGTATAGCTCACCGATACGCTCAGCAGCAGCAACGAATTCGTTGTATAGCTCAGGCTCTGCAAATTCAGCAGCTAGCTTGCCTTCAAAACGCTTAGTAATGAAGCCAGCGTTACGAGAAGCTAGGTTAACAATCTTGTTTACTACGTCAGCGTTTACACGTTGAGTGAAGTCTTCAAGGTTAAGATCTAAGTCATCGATGCGGCTGTTTAGTTTCGCAGCGTAGTAGTAACGTAGACACTCAGGGTCTAGGTGGTTTAGGTACGTGCTTGCTTTGATGAATGTGCCTTTCGACTTAGACATCTTCGCACCGTTCACTGTTACGTAGCCGTGTACGAATACGTTGTTTGGCTTACGGAAACCTGCGCCGTCTAGCATTGCTGGCCAGAATAGGCTGTGGAAGTAAACAATGTCTTTACCGATGAAGTGGTAAAGCTCAGTTGTGCTGTCTTTCTTCCAGTATTCATCGAAGTTTAGATCGTCACGTTTGTCACATAGGTTCTTGAAAGAAGCCATGTAGCCAACAGGTGCGTCTAGCCATACGTAGAAGAACTTGTCTTTTTCGCCTGGGATTTCAAAGCCGAAGTAAGGTGCATCACGTGAGATATCCCACTGTTGCAGACCAGACTCAAACCATTCCTGCATTTTGTTTGCAGTTTCATTCTGTAGAGAGCCTGAACGAGTCCACTCTTTAAGCATGCTTTCGAACTGAGGTAGGTCGAAGAAGAAGTGCTCAGAGTCTTTCATTACTGGAGTTGCGCCAGAAACCGCTGATTTAGGGTTAATTAGCTCAGTTGGGCTGTATGTCTCACCACAGTTATCACAGTTATCACCATACTGGTCTTCTGACTTACACTTAGGGCAAGTACCTTTTACGAAGCGGTCTGGTAGGAACATCTCTTTCTCAGGATCGAAAAGCTGAGAAATAGTGCGGCTAGAAATGAAGCCGTTCTTTTTAAGTTCTAAGTAGATGTGAGAAGCCAGTTCACGGTTCTCTTCGCTGTGTGTGCTGTGGTAGTTATCAAAGCTGATATCAAAGCCAGCGAAGTCTTTTTGGTGCTCTTCACTAACAGCAGCGATCATCTCTTCTGGCGTGATACCCATCTGTTGAGCTTTAAGCATAATTGGCGTGCCGTGAGCATCGTCAGCACAGATGAAGTTTACAGTGTTGCCACGTAGACGCTGGTATCGAACCCAGATATCAGCTTGGATATGCTCAAGCATATGGCCAAGGTGAATAGAGCCGTTAGCGTACGGAAGCGCACAAGTTACCAAAAGTTGTCTTGGATCAGTTGCCATACTTAATAATTCGCTTTTTTGATAGGTATAAATTTGAGAGGTAATACTACTTTATAACGTGTGATACGCCAAGGTATCAGACTAAGGATTCCCCTAGTTTTTTAGGGGTTCAGTCTTCATCTCGTGGGTGATAGCATAAATAAAAAAAGGAGTCCCAATGCGTAACTTTACTTCTAAGCAAGATTTCTGTTCATGGTTGAATGAGTTCGAGTCACCAATCCTCATCCCAGAGTGGGCGCTACACCAAAATATTGTATCGGTTGATCCGCGTGGATCATTTGTTATCACCTTACCTTTTGCCGCTAATCAGCTTGCGGTTGAATTGGAACAGTGGATTCACTCTCAGATTGAACAACAGCTTGTTAGCGCTTTTCAGTTTGAAGTGAAGGTGAAGCCGTCTGCGTTAGAAACCACGGTTGCGACACCATTGAAGGGGGTGAAGAACATCATCGCCGTGACATCTGCAAAGGGTGGGGTGGGTAAATCGACCACTTCAGTCAACCTTGCTTTGGCTTTATCTAAGTCTGGTTCAAAAGTGGGTTTGTTGGATGCGGATATCTATGGTCCTTCTGTACCTATGATGCTTGGCCAATTAGATGCGAAACCAGAAGTCCAGAATAACAAGTGGATGATGCCAATCGAAGCGCACGGTATTTTCACTCACTCTATCGGTTATCTTGTGTCGAAAGATGACGCTGCGATTTGGCGCGGTCCAATGGCGGCCAAGGCTTTAGGTCAGCTTGTTAACGAAACCGTATGGCCAGAGTTGGATTATCTAGTTATTGATATGCCACCGGGCACGGGCGATATTCAGCTGACGTTATCGCAACAGATCCCAGTGACCGGGGCTGTAGTGGTGACCACTCCTCAAGATTTGGCGCTAGCGGATGCACGTAAAGGCGTAGCGATGTTTGATAAGGTGAGTGTGCCAGTCGCAGGCTTAGTTGAAAACATGAGCTATCATATTTGTAGTCACTGTGGTGAGAAAGAGCATATCTTTGGTGTTGGTGGTGCCGAAGCTATGTCAGAAGAGTTTTACCTCGATATTTTGGCACAGATCCCTCTTCATATTGATGTGCGAGAAGATATCGATGCAGGTTGCCCGACGGTGATTCGTCGTCCAGATAGTGAACATACACGTCACTACTTAGAGCTTGCAGAGAATGTGGCTGCGAAGATGTTCTGGACCGGCAAGGCGAGACCAGAAGCGATTAACTTCTCTATGGTTGAATAACGAATCTATGGTTGAATAGCGCAAGTTAATCACAAAGTCGTTTAAATATAGTTTGGATTAGATAAACAGCGGTTGGATTTAGGCTGATAGCCATTGGGGTTGTGCAAATAGTTGTAGGCAAGTTATTTGAAAGCAAACGATTGCATTCATTAAATGCATTGATATCATCAATTTGACTGCAATTAGCTAAAATGGCGACTAGAATCTATGTGCTTTAGCCCCTATAATCAGGCGGTTTATCTCTTCCCACCACCAAACCATATCGGGTGCAAAATTAATGTCTGATAATAATCAATGTGTCATCGTAGGTATCGCTGGCGCTTCAGCTTCAGGAAAAAGTCTGATTGCTAGTACAATTTATAATGAATTGCGCGAAAAAGTAGGCGACCATCAAATTGGTGTTATCACGGAAGATTGCTATTACAGCGACCAAAGCCACTTGAGTATGGAAGAGCGTGTTAAAACTAACTACGATCACCCAAATGCACTAGATCATGATCTTTTATGTGAACATCTACAGCAGCTAATGAGTGGCAACGCCGTAGAAGTTCCTGAATACAGCTACACAGAGCACACACGTACTTCTGAAACGACTACACTTACTCCAAAGAAAGTGATCATTTTAGAGGGTATTCTGCTTCTAACAGACCCGCGTCTTCGTAAACTAATGCACGCAAGTGTGTTTATGGATACACCATTAGACATCTGTCTATTACGCCGTGTTAAGCGTGATGTAGAAGAGCGTGGTCGTACAATGGACACTGTACTTAAGCAATACCAAGAAACAGTACGTCCAATGTTCATGCAGTTTATCGAGCCTTCAAAACAACATGCAGACATCATCGTTCCTCGTGGTGGTAAAAACCGTATTGCGATTGATGTGCTAAAAGCGCACATTGCGAAGTTGTTGAAGTCTTAATCGAATAAAATTTTGCCTAAGTGACTCACTTAGCTTTATTTTTTACCGAATCAGTGGCACTTTTATAGTGCCACTTTCTTTTGGAATCTAAGCAAGGAATATGCGGATGAAGAAACTACTCATTTTCATAGCTGTACCAGTGTTTGTTGTCGTTGCAGCAATTCTGGCACTAGTGCTGTTAGTGAATCCCAACCAATTTAAGCCATTAATTGTCGAACAAGCCCAAAAACACACAGGCCTAGAGCTAGTGATCGAGGGTGATATCAGCTGGCAATTCTTCCCATCCATTGGCTTTGAACTTGGTCAAACTGAATTACGCAACCCTGAAGGTTTTACGCAACCTAACCTATTTAAGGTTGATACCGTTGGCGTTGACGTTTCGGTTACTCCGCTATTTAGCAACCAACTAGAGATCGGCAACATTACTCTAGATGGTGCAGAATTCTATTTAGAAACGCTTAAAGATGGTCGCAAGAACATTGATGCACTAACGCAAGCGTCAGCGCCTCAAGAATCTGAGCCTGCAGCAGGCACAAGTTCTGAATCAGCGCTTGCCCCTCAAGAGCAAACTACCACAGACGCATCGGGTTGGACGATCAACCTTGCAGGCGTAACTGTATCAAACGCATTGTTTGAAATGGACGACAAGCAAGCGGGTTCATTCACTAAGCTATACGATGTGTCTTTGAATCTTTCTGAGTTTGCCGTTGATACATGGACAACCGCGACATTTGCGGCTTCTGGTGAGAACAATCAACAGAAGTTCTCTGCACAAGGCAGTGCAGAATTCAAATTAGCTGAAGGCTTTGCAAGTTACGCACTTCGTAATATCGACTTAAACGCTAAGTTCAATGATCCAGCGACGTCGATTGAGTCAGCAAAAATTGGCTTGAATACGTTTGAGTTCGATAAGGTAAACCAACTGACTTACGCTGTAATCGGTAATGCAGCTGGCCTTGACCTTGATCTTAAAGGTGGCGGTGAACTTACTGTTGATAGCGCGATTTCAAAAGCAACGCTGAACAAGTTAACGTTAGACTCAACATTCAAAGGCGACACGCTTCCTCAGTCTCCAATGAAAGTCGACATGCTGTCTGACTTAAGCTTCGATCTTAACAAGAGCCACCTGAGCTTTGTGTTAGAGAAGCTACAAGCTAACGCTATTGCATTAGACGGTAAAGCAGACGTAATCCTATCTGAAATACCAAAGGTTCGTTTCTCTCTTCATAGCCCGAATATTGATTTAGATGAATTCTTAGGCTTAGGCAATACAACAGAAACAGCGAGCACAGCGCCTTCTGGTTCTGCTGGTGGTTCAACGTCAAGTTCTGGTAGTTCAGATCCAGCTAAAGAAGTGGAACCTGATCTGTCGGCTCTGAAAACGTTAGACGTGAAAGGTGACATCACGATTGATAAGTTCAAGGCGAACAACGCGAAGATGCAGAATGTTAAAACCGCATTTTCGGTTAACCGTGGTATCGCAGAGCTAACCTCATTCACCTCGAATCTTTACCAAGGTTCTATTTCTGCTACTGCAAAGTTAGACGCTCGTAAAACACCAGCGACTTACACGGCTAAGAAGAAAATCAAAGGCGTGAAAGTACAACCGTTACTGGTTGATGTTGCAGATAACGATATGCTGGAAGGTACCGGTAATATTGATGTCAACGTGAAAGGTAAGAGTCTAACTCCGACGGGTATCAAGAAAAACCTAGTCGGTACTATCGCGATTAACTTTGAAGATGGTGCAGTTAACGGCATCAACGTAGCTCAACTGATTCGAGAAAACTACGCTAAGATCAAGGGCGAGAAAGTTGAAAGCATAAATGAAGCTCAAAAAACGGACTTCAGTGCAATGAAAGCGACGCTGAAAGTGGATAAAGGTTGGGTTTCAACTAACGACTTATCAGCACAGTCGCCACTGTTACGTGTGACAGGTCAAGGTAAAGCAAACTTCATCAATGAAACGGTCGACTTCCTTGTGCGTACATCAATTGTGGGTTCACTTGAAGGTCAGGGCGGTAAGAGCATCGACGACCTGAAAGATGTGACTATCCCAATTAAGGTAACAGGTCAGTGGGCAGCCCCGAAATTTGCACTTGTTTTTGATGATGTATTGAAACAGAAAGCACAGAAAGAAATTGATCGTGGTTTAGAAAAGTTAGACGAAAAGTACGGTGACAAGATCAAAGATGAGAAAACAAGAGACGCAGTAAACGGTCTACTAAAAGGTTTGTTTAACTAGTCTTCATCTCATTTAAAAATGAACAAAGCGCCACTCCTGTTGTAGGAATGGCGCTTTTTATTTTTGGCTCGATAATACTCAAGAGAGATTCCCTATGACACTCGTCCCTCGCTCTAGGGAATGACGATAGGCCGTCGTCCTTTGTTCAAGAGCGTAACGGCCTAGTGGTCGTCATCCTCGAGAGGGAAGAATGACCGAGTCGGGGACCTCTGGTTGAAGGTGATTACCAGTCAACGCCTTGTAGCGCTTTAACACCAGATTCAAAAGCGTGTTTCACATTGCGAACTTCAGATACTGTATCTGCTATCTCAGTAAGAGTACGGTGCGCGCCACGACCTGTAATGATGACAGACTGCATTTTCGGACGGTTATTCAACGCCTCAACCACTTCATCGAGTTCGATGTAACCGTAGCTCACCATGTAAGTCAGCTCATCAAACAGAATCACATCAATCGACTCGTCAGCCAGCATGCGCTGACACTCTTTCCATACACGCTGTGCAGCTTCAATATCTTGAGCCTTGTTTTGAGTTTCCCAAGTAAAGCCTGTGCCCATGACTTGGAACTCGACATCAAGCTTTTGCAGAACGTTTTTTTCGCCGTTATCCCAGGTACCTTTAACAAACTGAGCAACGGCGCATTTCTTACCATGACCAACTGCACGTGTAATCGTACCAAAACCGGATGTTGATTTACCTTTACCGTTACCCGTGATGACCAGCAATAGGCCTTTTACTTCTTGTGCTGCAGCGACACGTGCATCGACTTGTTCTTTTACTTTCTGTTGTCTTGCTTTGTGGCGTTGTTCTTTGTTGTCTTCAGTCGACATAACAAATCCTTTTAAGTTGTGATTGCGTCTATCATAGCCTAACTTAACGATAGCAAAAACCATCGGAAGAACAGGTGATTAGGGATGAAAAAGATACTCGTAGTTTGTATGGGGAATATTTGCCGCTCGCCAACAGGTGAAGCGGTGCTAAGGAAGAAAGCGCAACAGCTGGATATTGATGTTGTGGTCGACTCTGCGGGGACGATTGGTTTTCATCAAGGCAACCCGCCAGACTCGCGATCCAAATCTGCAGGAGAGAAGCGAGGCTACAGCTTTAAGGGGATTACTTCTCGTAAAGTGGTAGATAATGACTTCGAAGAATTTGACCTGATACTCGCGGCCGATAGGGCGAATTTAGACGACTTAATGAGCCAATGCCCAGTTCACCTCCAATACAAGCTCGCATTATTTTTGAGCTTTGGAGAGTCACAATATCAAGAGATCCCCGATCCGTATTATGGTGAGGGAAATGGTTTTGAATTGGTGTTGGATTTAATCGAAGAGTCTAGCGAAGCGATACTGCGTTCGATGTAGTGTAGGAACAATGTACGTCGTTTTGTTATCAGCGTAAGGGCTGACCGATAGGTATAAAAAAGGCCGACATTGAATGTCGGCCTCTCTAAATCTAACTTAAAGCTACAGCTAAGATTACTTAGACATTACTTTGTAGATTGGGTCTTCTGCAACGTTCGCTTCAACTAAGCTACCTGCTTTGTGCAGCATAGCAACACAGTCTTGGCTTAGGTGGCGAAGGTGAAGTGTTTTACCTAGCGCCGCGTAACGGTCAGCAATCGTGTCGATCGCTTCAATTGCAGAGTGGTCAGTCACGCGTGAGTTTGCGAAATCAACGATTACATCTTGTGGATCGTTGTATGCGTCAAACAACTCTAGGAAGTTAGCCGTTGAACCAAAGAAGATTGGGCCGTTAACTTTGTACTCTTTTGAGCCTTCAGCGTTTACTGATGTATCTGCGTAGATGTGTTTAGCATGTTGCCAAGCAAACATTAGCGCAGAAGCGACAACACCAACACCTACTGCCACAGCAAGATCAGTCAGTACTGTTACTACGGTAACAAGAACGATAACGAAGAAGTCTTGTTTAGGAACGCGACGCGCAAGCTTGAAGGTTGCCCATTCAAATGTGCCGATAACAACCATGAACATTACGCCCACAAGTGCTGCTAGAGGAATCATTTCAATCAGTGCAGAACCGAACAGGATGAACATCAGTAGTGCAACTGCGGCGACGATACCTGAAAGACGACCACGACCACCTGAGTTTACGTTGATCATCGATTGACCGATCATCGCACAACCACCCATCGCACCGAATACAGAACACGTTACGTTAGCCATACCTTGACCAACACATTCACGGTTAGATTGACCACGAGTGTTTGTCATTTCGTCTAGTACTGTCAGTGTCAGCAGAGATTCAATCAGGCCGATAGCCGCAAGGATAATTGCGTAAGGCAGGATGATCTGTAGTGTATCTAAAGAAAACGGAACAGCAGGAATTGAGAATGTTGGAAGAGAGCCCGCTAGCGTAGCAGCTTCGTCACCAGACATTGTACGTAGGAAGTCGACAACAGTGCGAGTTTCAAGGTCAAGACCCACAACCAAAGCCGTTACTGTAACAATAGCAACTAATGAAGATGGTACTGCTGTTGTTAGCTTAGGTAGGAAGTGGATGATAGCCATTGTAAGGGCTACTAGACCTAGCATTAGTGTCATTTGACCGCTTGGTAACCAAGTCAACGCACCTGTTACGTCTGGCGCTTTAAATTGACCAAGTTGAGCTAGGAAGATAACAATGGCCAAACCGTTCACGAAACCAATCATTACTGGGTGTGGAACGATACGGATAAATTTACCTAGTTTAAATACACCTGCTGCAATTTGCAGAAGGCCAGCCAGCATAACGGCTGCGAATAGGTATTGAACACCATGGGTTGCCACTAGGCTCACCATTACAACGGCCATTGCGCCGGTTGCGCCAGAAATCATACCTGGACGGCCGCCAAAGACAGAAGTGATTAAACCTACGATGAATGCTGCATAAAGACCAACCATTGGGTCAACGCCAGCAACAAAGGCGAATGCTACAGCTTCAGGTACCAGAGCCAGGGCTACTGTAAGACCTGAAAGCACGTCATTCTTTACAGAGTGCTTTGAAAATTGTGGGAATTCGAACATGTTTGCTCAGCTATGCTTAAGATGGATTTACCGACACGGGTGTATTGCGTAGCCAAACAGTGATGGAAAAGAGCGGCAATAGCGAAGTGTCGAAAAGATAAGTGCGCGAATGCTACCCAAAAATGTGATTAAGTTCAAGGTTGAACCTAACTTTGAGTAATATATCTGTTAATTTTTATTCGATTAGTAGATATGAAAAAGGCTGCTTTAATAAGCAGCCTTTGATTCTATTTACTCGCGATTACCTATCAGTAATCACTAGTAGTTTGGCTTAGTCATCGCCGCGCCAGCTTTGTTCGACGCTGCCTGACTGCCTGCACCTTTCGATACAAAACGTTCAGTGCGGAACGGAGCTGCAATCACTTCAATCTCTTTGATCTCTTGAGGACCAGGAGCTTTAGTCATTGGTGAACCGGCTTGCTTCTTAGCAACAGCTGCCTTTGGTGCCGCTTTAGGAGCTTCTGCTTTAACAACAGGTGCTTCTTCAACTTTTGCACTTTCAGCTTTAGGCGCTTCAGCTTCAACAACTGGTGTTGCTTCTGCTTGCACAGCTTCTGCTACAACAGGCGCTTCAACTTTCGTCGCTTCTGCAATCACTGGAGCTTCAACTTTCGCGGTTTCAACAACCACTGGTGCTTCTTCAACTACAGCAGGAGTCTCAGCTACTTGAGCTTCAACAGCAGCATCTTCACGACGGATGATAACTTTACCCATTGCAAGCTCTGGACATGCGAAGCCGCCAGTCATTGCTACGTTGCTTTGTGGTGCCGTCTCTAGAGCAACATTCTGCTCTTGAACAGATGTTTGAGCTTCAGCTGCTACTTGAACTTCAGCCACTTCAGGCTTTGCCTGCTTGTGGTGAGGTTTTGGAATGAAGCGAGGCATCACTTTACCCATAGCCATCTCTGGAGAAGCTACACCACCTTTACGTAGGCGGAATGGGTTAGGGCGACGATCACGACCGCGACGACGACGTTGACCACTTGCACGTAGGTGACGTGGAGAACGACGGTTACGACGTTGTTTCGGCTCTTCCTGTTCAGTTTGCTCTGCATTCGCTTGAGTTGCTTCTACTTGTTCCGCAACTTTTTGCTCTTGAGCTACTGACTGTTCTTTTGAAACAGATAGTTCTTTAGCAGCAACCTGCTCTTTTGAAGCGTTATCTTCAGCTTGAGCTTGTTGGTCTTTAACACGAACTTGCTTGTTCAGTTTACGACGCTGACGACGCTCTTTAATCTTAGCTGCTTTCGCTTCAGGTTTAGCCTTAGGCGCTTCCGGTTTACCAGCTTGTGCTTCTGCTGCTAGCTGTAGACCTTCTTCTGCTAATTTAGATGGTGCTTGCTCTTCGCGTTGCTTCTGCTCATCACGTGGCTTGTTGCGACGGTCTTGCTTAGGCTTGCGAGGCTGACGAGTTTGCTGTGGAGCTGCTTCTTTTTGCTCTTCAGGCTTCTCATCACGAGCTGGCTTACGGCGGCGTTTGTTGTCACGGTTTTCGTTACGATTGTCACCACGTTCACCACGGTCGTTACGCTGTTCGCCACGCTCACCACGTTGGTTACGACGACGGTTATCGTTACGATCACGGCGTTGACGGTTGCCGTTGTTACGATTGTTTTTAGGTTTTTCTTCTTCTTTCTTCTCTTCTTCTTTTTTCTCTTCTTGAGTTGAAGAGCCAAATAAGAAGCTACCGATAGCTTTGAAGAAACGACCAATTAGGCCTGGTTCTTGAGTCGCTGCTGGTTCAGCTTTCTTCTCTTCTACAGCTTTAGGTGCTGGAGCAGGAGTTGGTGCTGATTGAGCAGGAGCTGCGAAGCCTTTCAGAGCAGGTTCTTCGATCTTCTTAGGACGAATAGTCTGTTCAGCAGGCTCTTTGCTTTCCGCTTCTTTTAGAGCTTCTAGCTTGTTAGGCAGCAAGTAAGATAGTAGATCGAACTCTTCACCTTCACGAACACGGATAACCTCAAAATGCGGCGTTTCCATGTCTGAGTTAGGAACAACAGTGATCTTAACTTTTTGGTTCTTCTCGATGTGGTTTACTGAGCGACGTTTTTCGTTCAGAAGGTAAGAAGCGATTGGAACAGGCACAACAGCAAGTACTTGTGCTGTGTTGTCTTTTAGAGCTTCTTCTTCAATCAAACGTAGAACAGAAAGTGCTAGAGATTCGTTATCACGAACAACACCAGTACCTGTACAACGAGGACAAATGTGGTGGCTTGCTTCTGCTAGTGATGGGCTCAAACGTTGACGAGACATCTCTAGAAGACCAAAGCGAGAAATACGACCAATCTGAACACGTGCGCGATCTAAACGAACGGCATCACGTAGACGGCTTTCTACTTCGCGTTGGTGGCGAACCGGGGTCATATCGATAAAGTCGATTACAACAAGACCACCTAGGTCACGTAGACGTAATTGACGTGCAATTTCATCGGCAGCTTCTAGGTTAGTGTTAAGTGCTGTTTCTTCAATATCGCCGCCCTTTGTTGCACGAGCAGAGTTGATATCGATAGAAGTCAGTGCTTCTGTTGGGTCGATTACGATAGAACCACCAGATGGAAGACGAACTTCACGTTGGAAAGCAGATTCGATCTGGCTTTCAATCTGGTAATGGCTGAATAGTGGCACTTCACCATCGTATTTCTTAACGCGATTCATGAAATCTGGGCGTATTAATTGAATGTGCGCTTGTGCACGTTCAAAAATAGTATTGCTGTCGATTAGAATCTCGCCAATATCACGACGTAGGTAGTCACGAATTGCGCGAACAATAACGTTACTCTCTTGGTGAATTAGGAAAGGAGCTGCATTTGAATCAGAAGCTTGCTTGATAGCGCCCCAATGGTTCAATAGAACATTCAGGTCCCACTCTAGCTCTTCTGCGCTTTTGCCAACACCCGCTGTACGCACGATTAAGCCCATACCTTGAGGAAGCTCAAGAGTGCTTAATGCTGCTTTCAGTTGAGTGCGTTCATCACCTTCGATACGACGAGAAATACCGCCAGCACGAGGGTTATTAGGCATAAGAACTAAGTAACTACCAGCCAAAGAGATGAAAGTTGTCAGTGCAGCACCTTTGCTACCACGTTCTTCTTTCTCTACTTGTACGATTACTTCTTGGCCTTCTTTTAGCACTTCTTTAATGCTAGGACGGCCTTGGTATGTATAACCTTCAGGGAAGTATTCGCGGGCAATTTCTTTAAGAGGGAGGAAACCGTGACGTTCTGCGCCGTAATCAACGAATGCCGCTTCTAGGCTTGGTTCAATACGGGTAATACGTCCTTTGTAGATATTCGCTTTCTTTGACTCGTGACCTGGACTTTCGATATCTAGATCGAACAGTCGTTGGCCATCAACCAAAGCGACACGCAACTCTTCTTTTTGAGTTGCGTTAATTAACATTCTTTTCATTTAGAAGTTCTCATTGTCTTTTCTTATTTTCATCATTGTTCTTATCGCTTTATTTCGTTTCTCATGGTGCCAGATCCCATGGCTTTATCGGTGCAGCCTCCCGGCTGGAGAGGGATGCTCTGGGGCACGTCAGTCATCATAGGGAGTTAGCCTATGATCCGCGATGTGGCGGTGAATACTCAACATGAGTGTACGTGAGTAGAGCGATAAGGAACTCAGTTGACCGTGTCTTACGCCGATTGCAGCACTGTCTAATCTGAGTTATCTACTCATTTACTTGCTTATGAATGGTTAGCTGTTTAAATAATAGTCAAACCACTGATAGCAGCTGTGAACTATAGCAGCGGTCGGTAAACACAGCAATCTGCTTTGTCGGAATGCTGTAAAAAAAACAGTTTTTGTTTGGGTTTTGATAGCTCTAACTCACTGTCTATAAATAATTTATCAATTGATATTTTAATTTGCAGGAATCTTGATGCTTTTTTGTTCGAAGAATCAAAGAAATATAGAACTTCGGCGACCATTTTGGGATAGATCGGTAAGGATTAGGGACAAATAAGTTCGGAATAGGGCTAAGAAAATCTCAATTATCAAAAGTGACAGTGGTACAATAGCGCAATGAGCGAAATTAGAACCCAAGTCCAATTCGTCGACATTGACGAAGATATGGCTGGTCAGCGTATTGATAACTTCTTACGCAACCAATTAAAAAACATCCCGAAAAGCATGATTTACCGAATCGTGCGTAAAGGCGAAGTCCGTGTAAATAAAAAACGCATCAAGGCTGAGTACAAACTAAAAGCTGGCGATTTAGTTCGTATCCCTCCGGTTACTATTGAAGAGAAAACAGAAGAGAACGTGCCGAGCACGAAACTCAACAAGGTTTCAGAATTAGAACAGTGCATCATTTATGAAGATGATCACATGCTAATTCTTAACAAACCGTCTGGCACTGCTGTTCATGGTGGTAGCGGATTAAAGTTTGGCGCGATTGAAGCATTACGTGCTCTTCGCCCTGATGCTCGTTTTCTTGAATTAGTGCACCGTATCGATAGAGATACGTCTGGCATTTTGCTTGTTGCTAAGAAGCGTTCGGCGCTAAGACACCTTCAAGCACAGTTCCGTGAAAAAACGGTTCAAAAATATTACTTCGCTTTAGTCATGGGCGAATGGAAGAACAGCTGTAAAGTCGTCAACGCACCTTTGTTGAAAAACGAAGTAAATAGCATTGTTCGAGTGAACCCAAATGGTAAAGCTTCTGAAACCCGCTTTAAGGTTTTAGAGAAATTCCAAGAGGCGACGTTGATTCAAGCTAGCCCAATCACAGGCCGTACACACCAAATTCGTGTGCACGCTCAGTATACTGGTCACCCAATTGCTTGGGATGATCGCTACGGTGATCGTCGTTTTGATGCTTACACGGGTAAGGTTGGTCTTGATCGTCTGTTCCTACATGCAGCAAACATCAAGTTCACACACCCAGGTAGTGAAGAGAAGATGGATATCTCGGCGCCAATGGAAAGAAGGCTAGAGAAAGCCCTAACTGGTTTACGTAAGCTTTAAGAAGATACGAGATACGAGATACGAGATACGAAGGTATAGAGTGCCTCTAAATTTGTTCTTCAGTATCCATAAATGAGAAAGGTTGACGAATATCGTCAACCTTTTTTGTTTTCATCTGTTGTAGAAGATCCCCAAGTCGCTCGTTCCTCGCTCTTGAGGATGACGACTTTTTAAAATCACGCTCTATATCATTAGTTGGTTAGATAAAATTGCGTGTTCCGCCATTCCCTAGACTGACGAAGGAAGGAGTAGGGATCTCTAACAAAGAGAGAGTATCCGTTATAGTACACCCATTCCTTGCGCTTCTAACATATCGACTAGATCGATCAGCGGTAAGCCGATCAAAGTATTTGGGTCTTTCCCTTCCATCTGTTTAAACAACGCGATGCCTAACCCTTCACACATAAAGCTACCTGCGCAGTAATAAGGCTGCTCTTTCTCAACATAACTAATGATCTGTTGCTTAGTTAAATCGCGGAAATGCACTACAAAGGTGTCGAGACGCGTGTCAGCTTCATTGGTTTCGTTGTTCCAAACCGAAAGCCCAGTATAAAAAGTAATGCTCTTGCCGCTTTGACGAGATAACTGCTCGATCGCTTTTTCTCGAGTGTGAGGCTTACCAATGATCTCTCCATCAATTACGCAAACCTGATCAGAACCAATGACTAAGCTAGGTTGCTCCACAACACAAGACTTAGCTTTGGTCTCAGCAAGGCGCATTACCAACTGTTGTGGTGTCTCTTCTGGAAGCGGCGTTTCATCGCAGTCTGGCTTGGCTGTAATGAAGCTTAACTGTAGTTTTTTGAGGATCTCTTGCCTAAATGGTGATGTAGAGGCTAAAACTAGTTGGTAATTTCTCATTTTAATTTACAATTCAAGGAAGCATTTATCTCAGGATAACGTAACTTGTCCTGCTATTCATAATGCTCTGAATAGGAAAGGCAGGAAAGTACATTTTTTTTGCCATTTCCTTTGACTAAACACGATTTGGAAGATAAGATTCGCGCCCTATGCAAAAGGAAAAAATACCGCGTACAGTTGATCCGGCAAGAACGGCTCAAAAACGACTCGATATGGATGGTATCATCCAGGTCAGTCTTTTGAAGCGTTTAACTGAAGCAACTGAAGGCGTAAAACGTGACGCGCAAGTCTCAATGTCATTTGGGCTTGATGAACAACGATTAGTCGTTATCTCTGGTAAAGCTAACGTCGAAGTCGATTTAGAGTGTCAACGTTGTAATGAGGTTTTCGCACATGAGTGCGATGTCCAATTTACTTATACTCCTGTTTACAGTGAGAAAAGTGAAGAGGAAGCACCGGAAGAGTACGATTTGGTAGATCTGAACGAGTACGGTGAGTTAGACCTGATTCAATTAGTTGAAGACGAGTTCATCCTTGGATTGCCACAAATAGCAATGCACGACGATGCGAAATGTAGCGTTAACTCAAATAACTTGGTGTTTGGTGAACTTCCTGAAGAAATTGAGGAAGACAAAAAGCCGAATCCATTTGATGTTTTAAAAAGCTTAAAGAAGTAATTGCTTCTTTAAGAATTTACATAGGAGTAGGGTCAATGGCCGTACAAAAGAGCAAGAAATCACGTTCAATGCGTGGCATGCGTCGTTCACACGATGCGCTAACTACAGCTGCACTTTCTGTAGACGCAACTTCAGGTGAAACTCACCTACGTCACAACGTGACTGCCGAAGGTTTCTACCGCGGCAAAAAGGTTATCAACAAGTAAGGTTGACCTTTGCAAAATCTAACCGTTGCGCTTGATGCAATGGGCGGGGACTTCGGTCCTCGTGTAACAGTGCCTGCCGCCGTGCAGGCACTGTCGTATTTCCCAGAGCTAAAAGTCATTCTAATAGGTGATCGAAACGCGATCACATCTCAATTATCTTCATTAGGTCGAATGCCTGATTCTCGTTTGAGTATCCAGCATTGTGATCGAGTCATTTCCAATTCTGAAAAACCTTCACTAGCCTTGCGTAACAGTCAGGGTAGCTCCATGCGTGCTGCGATTGATCTGGTCGCCGACTCTCAAGCGGATGCTTGTGTGAGTGGTGGCAACACTGGCGCATTGATGGCTTTGTCCCGTTTCAGACTCAAGCTTCTTCCTGGTATTGATAGGCCTGCATTGGTTTCAGCTTTGCCTACTGCCTCAGGAAATCGTACATGGATGCTTGATTTAGGGGCAAATGTGTCTAGTGATGCAGATTCGCTTTTCCAATTTGCTGTAATGGGCAGTGCATTAGCGGAACAACATTTAGGTCGCGCACCACGTGTCGCTATCTTGAATATCGGTGCAGAAGAAATTAAAGGCAATGACCTTGTAAAACGATGCGCTGAAATGTTGTCTAATACTCAGTCTGTGAACTTCATAGGCTATATTGAAGGTAATCAATTACTTCAAGATGCTGCTGATGTCGTCGTATGTGATGGTTTTGTGGGCAATGTTTGCTTAAAAACGTGCGAAGGTACGGCTCAGCTCTTTATTGATAAGCTAAAAACGCGCATGATGGCTTCAACAATAAAGGGTTGGATAGCCAGAATGCTGTTTTCTGAGCTATTTACTGAATTAAAAACCTTGAACCCCGACCAGTATAACGGCGCAAGTTTGTTAGGATTGCGCGGCATTGTCATTAAAAGTCATGGAAGTGCTGATGTGTCTGCAGTCGTCAACGCGATTGGTGAAGCAGTACACGAGGTCAAACGACAAGTCCCCAGCCGCATTAGCGATCGTTTGGAAGCGGTTTTACTCGAGAGGCATTATTAGTCTTCATGTATAGCAAAATTTTAGGTACTGGCAGCTACTTGCCATCTCAGGTGCGTACTAACGCAGACTTAGAGAAAATGGTAGAGACTAGCGATGAGTGGATCGTTGCTAGAACGGGTATTAAAGAGCGTCGTATTTCAGCGGAAAACGAAACCGTTGCTGATATGGCGTTTTACGCTGCTGAAAATGCCATTGAAATGGCAGGTATCGACAAAGAAGAGATTGATTTAATCATCGTTGCGACAACCAGCAGTAGCCACACATTCCCGTCTTCGGCATGTCAGGTACAAGGCAAGCTTGGTATCAAAGGCTGCCCTGCGTTTGATTTGGCTGCAGCGTGTTCTGGTTTTGTCTACGCACTGTCTGTTGCTGAACAACACATCAAGACTGGCATGTGTAAGAACGTTTTGGTAATTGGTGCTGATGCACTGTCAAAAACCTGTGATCCGACTGACCGCTCTACTATCATCCTATTTGGTGATGCAGCAGGCGCGGTGGTTGTAGGCGCAAGCGAAGAGCCAGGTATTTTGTCTACTCATATTTACTCTGACGGTAAATACGGTGAGCTTCTAAGCTTAGAAGTACCAGAGCGTGGCGGTGATGCAGACAAATGGCTGCACATGGCGGGCAACGAAGTATTTAAAGTGGCGGTAACTCAGCTTTCTAAGCTAGTTAAAGACACATTAGCGGCGAACAATATGGATAAGTCAGAGCTTGATTGGTTAGTTCCACACCAAGCGAATTACCGTATTATCTCGGCAACCGCTAAAAAGCTGACGATGTCGCTTGACCAAGTTGTGATTACTCTTGATAAGCATGGCAATACGTCGGCAGCTACCGTACCAACGGCCCTTGATGAGGCTGTTCGCGACGGGCGAATTAAACGTGGTCAAACGCTTCTACTTGAAGCATTTGGCGGCGGCTTCACTTGGGGTTCTGCGTTAGTTAAATTCTAACCCCAAGCGATAATCAACAAACAAGGCACATAACTTATGTGCCTTATTCAATTTTTTGCTTTGCTTAAAGGAAAATTACAATGAGCAAATTTGCTATCGTATTCCCAGGCCAAGGCTCTCAAGCTATCGGTATGCTTGCTGACCTAGGCGAACAGTATGATGTTGTTAAAAAGACATTTGCTGAAGCTTCAGAAGCACTTGGTTACGATCTATGGGCATTGGTTCAAGATGGTCCTGTAGAAAATCTAAATGAAACTTTTCGCACTCAACCGGCTCTATTAACAGCGTCTGTTGCAATTTGGCGTGTATGGCAAGAGCTTGGCCTAGAGCAACCTGTAAATCTAGCAGGTCACAGCCTAGGTGAATATTCTGCACTTGTATGTGCCGGCGTTATCGACTTTAAAGAAGCGATCAAGCTGGTTGAACTACGTGGTCAACTGATGCAAGAAGCGGTTCCTGCAGGTGTTGGTGCAATGTACGCAATCATCGGTCTAGACGATGAAGCGATTGCTAAAGCGTGTGAAGAAGCTGCGCAAGACGAAGTTGTGTCTCCAGTTAACTTTAACTCTCCTGGCCAAGTTGTTATCGCGGGTAACAAAGCGGCAGTAGAGCGTGCTGGTGCACTTTGTAAAGAAGCGGGCGCTAAGCGTGCACTTCCGCTACCTGTTTCTGTGCCGTCTCACTGTGCACTGATGAAGCCAGCAGCAGACAAGCTAGCGGTGGCTCTAGAAGCTCTAGAGTTCAACACGCCAGCATTGCCTGTTATCAATAACGTTGATGTTATCGCTGAAACAGATCCTGCAAAAATTAAAGACGCACTTGTTCGTCAGCTGTACAGCCCAGTTCGTTGGACTGAAGGCGTACAAGCGATGAATGAGCAAGGCGTTGAGAAGCTACTTGAATTAGGCCCTGGTAAAGTTCTTACTGGTCTAACAAAACGAATCGTAAAAACTATGACAGCTGCTGCAGTTAATGACACTGCATCACTAGAAGCTGCTAAGTAAATAACCACTTAATAGAGAAGTTATGATGAATTTAGAAGGCAAAGTTGCACTAGTTACAGGCGCAAGCCGTGGCATCGGTCGTGCAATCGCTGAACTTTTAGTTGAGCGTGGTGCTAAAGTTATCGGTACTGCGACATCTGAAGGCGGCGCAGCTGCAATCAGCGAGTACCTTGGTGAGAACGGTAAAGGTCTTGCTCTTAATGTAACGGATACTGACTCAATTGCTGCTACACTGAAAACCATCAACGATGAATTCGGTGCGATTGACATTCTAGTTAACAACGCAGGTATCACTCGTGATAACCTACTGATGCGTATGAAAGACGACGAATGGAATGACATCATCGATACTAACCTAACGCCTATCTTCCGCATGTCTAAAGCTGTATTGCGTGGCATGATGAAGAAACGTCAAGGCCGTATCGTAAACGTTGGTTCTGTAGTAGGTACTATGGGTAACGCTGGTCAAGCTAACTACGCAGCTGCAAAAGCAGGCGTAATTGGTTTTACTAAATCAATGGCTCGTGAAGTTGCGTCTCGTGGCGTTACAGTGAACACTGTAGCTCCTGGTTTCATCGAAACTGACATGACTAAAGCGCTAAATGATGACCAACGTGCAGCAACTTTGGCGAATGTACCAGCAGGTCGACTAGGTGACCCTCGCGAAATCGCTGAAGCTGTGGTATTTTTGGCGTCACCTGCGGCAGCTTATATCACAGGTGAAACACTTCACGTCAATGGCGGTATGTACATGGTGTAAATTATGTGCAACATTTGTGCATGATTTAAGTCAAGATCATACGTAATTTCGGTTAAAATCGTGAAAATTGTGGTTTGACCAGAAAAGTTGACCTTGCAACTTTCAATAGATTGAATAAACTACGGAAAACATCGCATAAAGCGAACTCTGTAAAGGAAAAGAAAAAATGAGCAACCTCGAAGAACGCGTAAAGAAAATCATTGTTGAACAGCTAGGTGTAGACGAAGCTGAAGTTAAAAACGAAGCTTCTTTCGTTGATGACCTAGGTGCAGATTCTCTAGACACAGTAGAGCTAGTAATGGCTCTAGAAGAAGAATTCGACACTGAAATCCCAGATGAAGAAGCTGAGAAAATTACTACTGTTCAAGCAGCTATCGATTACGTAACTAGCGCTCAGTAATAATCTCTCCCAGGCGGTCACCTCGACCGCCTGTGTTTTATCTAACTCATCTATCCTCATCTTAAATCACCTCAATCCCCGGAGTGTAAAATCGTGTCCAAGCGTCGTGTAGTTGTCACTGGCATGGGTATGTTGTCACCGGTAGGCAACACTGTAGAATCTTCTTGGAAAGCCCTGCTAGCTGGTCAAAGTGGTATCGTTAATATCGATCATTTTGATGCAACCAATTTCTCAACTCGTTTTGCAGGTCTAGTTAAAGACTTTAACTGCGAAGAGTATATGACTAAAAAAGATGCTCGTAAGATGGACTTGTTCATCCAGTACGGCGTCGCAGCAGGTATTCAAGCTTTAGATGATTCAGCCCTAACTATTACTGAAGAAAACGCTCCACGTGTGGGTGTTGCTATCGGTTCTGGTATTGGTGGTCTTGGTTTGATCGAAGCCGGTCACCAAGCTCTAACTGAAAAAGGCCCTCGTAAGATCAGCCCGTTCTTCGTACCGTCGACGATCGTGAATATGATTGCTGGTCACATGTCTATCATGTGTGGCCTACGCGGTCCAAACATCGCGATTTCTACTGCATGTACGACTGGCCTACATAACATTGGTCACGCGGCTCGTATGATTGCATACGGCGATGCAGACGCAATGCTAGCGGGTGGTGCTGAAAAAGCATCAACTCCACTAGGTATGGGCGGTTTTGGTGCGGCTAAAGCACTTTCTACTCGTAACGATGAGCCTCAAAAAGCTTCTCGTCCATGGGACAAAGGCCGTGATGGCTTCGTTCTTGGCGACGGTGCAGGCATGATGGTTCTTGAAGAGTACGAACATGCGAAAGCTCGTGGCGCTAAGATTTACTGTGAGCTAGTTGGCTTCGGTATGTCGGGTGACGCTTACCACATGACATCTCCAAGTGAAGATGGCTCAGGTGGCGCACTAGCAATGGAAGCGGCTATGCGTGATGCTGGCATTACTGGTGAACAAATCGGTTATGTAAACGCACACGGTACTTCGACTCCTGCTGGTGACGTAGCGGAAGTTAAGGGCATCAAGCGTGCTCTTGGCGAAGCAGGCAGCAAGCAAGTATTGGTTTCTTCTACGAAATCAATGACAGGCCACCTTCTAGGTGCTGCTGGTTCTGCTGAAGCTATCATCACGGCTATGTCTTTGGTTGACCAAATTGTTCCACCAACAATCAACCTAGATGATCCTGAAGAAGGCTTAGATATTGACTTAGTACCTCACACTGCGCGTGAAGTTAGCAACATGGAATATGCTGCATGTAACTCATTCGGTTTCGGTGGTACAAACGGCTGTTTGATCTTCAAAAAGATTTAATCATCTTATTAAAGACGTAAACACTCGTAGATAGTCACAATTAGACTTGTTTTTAAACGGCTTGATGCTTTAGCATTGAGCCGTTTCTTTTTATGGGGAAAAACATGTTTTGGGTTGATGGAGAAAGCCAGCAAACTATCGATATTTTGGATCGCTCGTTTCAGTACGGAGACGGCTGTTTTACGACAATGCTCGTGAGTGATGGTGAGATACAACATCTTCACGATCATCAGCACCGTGTCGACGAGTGCCTTAAAGCACTACGCATTTCTGCTCTTGATTGGGATGTTGTTAGTCTTTGGCTCGATACTGCGCTTCAACACATCCAACATAACGCTCTTCATGGCACAAAGAGCCTTGATGGTTCAAAGAAGCTCCATAACGCCAACAAGCCTCATAATCAAAAAGCAGGGATCAAGCTGCACGTTAGTCGTGGAGCGGGTGGGCGTGGCTACAGTACCAAGAATATCGCCAAGCCGACAATCACCATCAGTACCTTTGATTACCCAAGCCATTATTCAGCGTGGCAAGACTCCGGTGTTGAACTCGGTATCTGCCATCAAGCGCTAGGTTTGAGCCCACTACTGGCTGGCCATAAGCACAATAATCGCCTTGAGCAGATTTTGATGAAAGATGAAATGGATCAAGCTAATGAAGTGGATGGTGTGGTTCTTGATATATCGGGCAATGTGATTGAAACCACCATGGCCAATCTGTTCTGGCGCAAAGGTCAGTCGATATACACACCTCAACTCACTCAAAGTGGTGTCGCGGGGGTTATGCGTAAGCAAGTGTTAACCGCGCTGAATCAGGCTGAACTTTCCGTTACAATTAGTGACTACTGCTTATCTCAACTCATGCAAGCTGATGAGGTTTTCATGACAAACTCCATTTTAGGGGTTGCCCCAGTTACCCGTATTAGTGATACCCAATTTAACATTGGAACCGTTACTCGTAGCCTTCAAGGACAACTAAACTCGTGATCAAAAAGTTATTTATTTTTATTATCTTGTGCTTAATTGCAGCCGGTGCTGCTGGTTTTTATGTTTACAACCAAGCGCAAGATAACCTGAAACAAGTTATTCAATTAGAAAAACCACAAGTCGTGACTGTTGCTTCAGGTAGCAGCTTTAACCGCGTTCTAGCCCAGTTGATTAACGAGGGGCTGTTTGAGGCTTCTCCTTACGAGAAATTAATCCGTAAGTTACATCCTGAGCTTGTAGACGTAAAAGCGGGTACTTTCCTGCTTGAACCGGGTTTAACCTTAGAGCAAGCGCTACAGGTGCTTGTAGAAGGGAAAGAACACCAGTTTACTATTACCTTTGTTGAAGGCAGTCGTTTTGACGAATGGCTTGTTCAGCTAAAAGACAGCGAATTCATTCAACAGACATTGGATGGCGTTTCTGAAAAAGAGATCGCTGAAAAGTTGGGTATTGAAAACGAAAAGCTAGAAGGTCTCTTCTTAGCAGAAACGTATCACTACACCTACGGCACCACTGATTTAGATTTGTTGAAGCGCGCGCATCGAGACCTAATGAGCGTGGTGAATGAAGAGTGGGAAAATCGAGCGGATAAGCTGCCTCTTAAATCGCCATACGAAGCGTTAATTCTTGCATCTATCATTGAGAAAGAGACCGCTGTTGCGTCAGAACGTGAGCGTGTTTCTTCTGTGTTTGTTAACCGTCTAAACAAGCGTATGCGTTTGCAAACTGACCCAACGGTTATCTATGGCATGGGTGACAGCTACGATGGCAACATCCGTAAGAAAGACTTACGCACGCCAACGCCTTACAACACCTATACAATGAGTGGCTTGCCACCGACACCTATCGCTATGGCAGGCAAAGCGTCTATCAACGCGGCGTTGAATCCAGAGAAGAGCAACTACTTGTATTTCGTTGCGAGTGGAACAGGTGGTCACGTATTTTCAAAGAGTTTGACTGAGCATAACCGTGCAGTGCGAGCTTACTTAAAGCAATTAAGAAAAAACAGATAAAGAAATAATTATGAATCAGTCGAAATTTATCGTGGTTGAAGGCCTTGAAGGCGCTGGCAAAAGCACAGCAATCAATGCCATCGTTGAGACATTAAAAGCATCGGGTGTTGAAGATATTGTTAATACTCGCGAGCCGGGTGGTACTGTCTTAGCTGAAAAGATGCGTTCATTGGTTAAAGAAGAGCACGAAGGCGAGAAGCTTCAAGACATGACTGAATTGCTGTTGATGTATGCAGCACGTGTTCAATTAGTCGAGAACGTCATCAAGCCGGCGCTCGCCAATGGTCAATGGGTATTGGGTGATCGTCATGATATGTCTTCACAGGCATACCAAGGTGGTGGTCGCCAGATCGCGCGCACGACTATGGAATCACTGAAAGCAACCACGCTAGGCGGCTTTAAACCCGATCTAACGCTATATTTGGACCTAGACCCTAGAGTAGGGCTAGAGCGTGCTAGAGGCCGTGGTGAGCTTGATAGAATTGAAAAGATGGACATCTCATTTTTCGACCGCACGCGTGAGCGCTATCTAGAAATTGCAGAACAAGATGATTCTGTACTTGTGATTAACGCGCAGCAAGAAATTGAGCAAGTAGCCGCTGATATTAAAGTCGCGCTAACTGCTTGGCTCGACAAACAGTAGGTAGTCATGGCTGAAGTGTATTCTTGGCTCACACCGGTATGGAGTGAGTGGAAAAAAAGTCTCGATGCGGAGCGTTTTCCTAACTCTGTGATTGTTAATGCACCGGAAGGGCTCGGCGTTGATGCTTTGATTAGCCAACTTACCGACGCATTGATGTGCACGAACTATGAAAGCGAGTCGTGCGGGTTTTGCCACAGCTGTGAGTTAATGAAGTCGGGCAGTCATCCTGATTTTCATGTGATCTCACCCGAGAAAGAAGGTAAGTCGATCACGGTTGATCAAGTGCGTGCCAGTAACCGCTGGGCTCAAGAGTCTTCTCAGTTAGGTGGTTTGCGCGTTATTTTGCTTAACCCTGCTGAAGCAATGAACGAATCGGCTTCCAACGCACTATTGAAAACTCTGGAAGAGCCATCAAGCAAGTGCATCTTCATTCTGTCTACTCGTAACAGTAATCGCTTAATGCCGACTATTATTAGCCGTTGTCAGCAATTCAATGTGGTTAGTCCGCAGTTAGAGACAGCATCAGCGTGGTTAGATGGTGAAGTGGGCAAAGCGGTACCGCAGTATATTTTAGCACTCAATGACAACGCGCCTTTAAAAGCAAAAGCGATGTTTGAGCAAGGTGGCGTTGAAGCTTCAACAAAAGCGCTCGATGGCTTTGTGAATGTGATAAAAGGCACTCAACCTGACATGCTAAAGTTCTCTACAGAGCTTAGCAAAGACCCTTTGATTCAACTTGGCTGGCTTTGGCATCTATTGTCAGATGTACAGAAGCTGCATTTTGGTTTGGCGAATCAGGCTTTCACTCCGAGTGCGAAAGCACTGTGTGAGGCGATGTCTTATCAAAGTGCTTATGCAGCATCGAATAAACTGCTGACATTGATTGAGCAGTTAAAGCAACACCCTGGGCTCAATACGGAGCTACTCATAATGAATTGGCTGATAGCCACTTGCGAGGAAACATGTTCGTAGATTCCCACTGTCATTTAGACAAACTGGATTACCAAGATTTACACACCAGCGTAGAAGATGTGGTTAACAAGGCGAAGGCTGCTAATGTAGACCAATTGCTTTCTGTCGGTGTGACACTCGATTCGTTTGAAAATATGCTCGAGATGATCTCGCCGTTTGATAACGTTAAAGCCTCTTGTGGCGTTCACCCTCTCGATGTTGAAAGTGATTTCAGCCTAGAGACAATGCGTGAATACGCGAGCAACCCTAAGGTTGTGGCGATTGGAGAGACAGGTTTAGATTATCACTACCAACCAGAGACGGCGGAGCTGCAACAGCTACGATTTAAGCAGCATGTTGAGTTAGCCGTTGAGCTGAATAAACCTTTGATCATTCACACTCGTAACGCACGTGAAGACACATTAGCTATTTTACGTGATGGCGGAGCTGAGAAGTGTGGCGGTGTGATTCACTGCTTTACCGAAGATCAAGCATTCGCAGAAGCAGCAATGGAACTAGGTTTCTATATCTCAATTTCAGGCATTGTGACCTTTAAGCAGGCTACAGAACTTAAAGAAGTTGTTAAAAACCTACCGCTAAACAGGTTGCTGATCGAGACGGATTCTCCATACTTGGCGCCCATTCCATATCGTGGAAAGCAGAATCAGCCTGCATATGTCGTCGAAGTGGCGGCCTACATTGCGCAATTAAAAGGTGTGTCGATGAAAGAGGTTGCCGAACAAACGACCAAAAATTACCAAAAACTTTTTTTGCGATAAAAATCTAAGTAAACAAATAAAAGGGAGCAAAAGCTCCCTTTTTGTGTTTTTGATCACCAAAAATACGTTTTTTTTTAATGTTTACGAATTATGTTGAACTTGAGAGCGCTAATTATAACATTTGTAATTTTGTTACTAAAAATAACATTCGCTCCTATTTTATTTACCCAGTAAAATAATAGGGCTCTTGAAAAATACTTATATATTTCAATGCATTAAACACTTGTAAAGCATTGCATTTCTAGATTTGACATGTGATCCAAGACGTGTTTTGAAACTAAATTTCGTAAGTGACTAGAAAGTTAGTTCCCCATCAATATATATTTAGCGGCAGAAAATATAATGCAATACATGGTTACATTTTCGCAGGGTGCTAACATATAGGCTACGGGGGTGTGCCGTTAGAACCCAATATAATTATTTTATCTTTATCAGGAGCATAAACATGTTTAAGAACCTTTTTGCTAGCCTGCAGAAAGTTGGTAAGTCTCTGATGCTTCCAGTATCAGTTTTACCAGTTGCGGGTATTTTGCTAGGTGTCGGTGCAGCAGATCTTCCTTTCATTCCAGAAATCGTTTCAAACTTAATGGAACAAGCTGGTGGTTCAGTATTCGGTCAAATGGCACTACTGTTCGCAGTAGGTGTTGCACTTGGCTTTACTAACAACGATGGTGTAGCGGGTCTAGCTGCTATCGTTGGTTATGGCATCATGACTGCTACACTTGGCGTAATGGCTGGTGTAATGGGCGTTGATAAAATCGATACTGGTGTACTAGGTGGTATCCTAGTCGGTGGTGTTGCTGCTTGGGCATTCAACCGTTTCTTCCGTATTCAACTACCAGAGTACCTTGGCTTCTTCGCTGGTAAGCGTGCTGTGCCAATCATCACAGGTTTCTCTGCGATTGGTCTAGCAATCCTACTATCTGTAGTATGGCCACCAGTTGGCGGCGCTATCTCTGCGTTCTCTGATTGGGCTGCTCACCAAAACCCACAAGTGGCGTTTGGTATCTACGGTATCGTTGAGCGTTCTCTAATTCCATTTGGTCTTCACCACGTTTGGAACGTACCTTTCTTCTTTGAAGCTGGTACTTGTGTAAACGCTGCTGGCGAAACTCAAAACGGTGTTCTTACTTGTTACTTAGTTGCTGATGACGCATCTCGTGCAGCGGGCAATGGCTTCGGTCAGCTAGCTGGTGGTTACATGTTCAAGATGTTCGGTCTACCTGCTGCTGCAATCGCGATTGCACACTCAGCTAAGCCTGAAAACCGCGCTAAAGTAATGGGCATCATGGCTTCTGCTGCGTTGACTTCATTCCTAACGGGTATCACTGAACCAATCGAATTCTCTTTCCTATTCGTTGCTCCAGTACTGTACGCAATCCACGCTCTACTAGCTGGTTCTGCATACGTTCTTGCGAACACTCTAGGTTTTGTACACGGTACATCTTTCTCACACGGTCTAATCGACTTCCTAGTTCTATCTGGCAACGCGTCTAAGATGGGCCTAATGGTTGTATGTGGTATTGCTTACGCTGCAATTTACTACATCGTATTCCGCACTGTGATTAAAGCTCTAGACCTTAAAACTCCAGGCCGTGAAGACGAGACTGAAGAAGAGTCAGTTGCGACTGGTTCTGAACTTGCTGGTGAGCTAGTTGCTGCATTCGGTGGCAAAGCGAACATCACTGGTCTTGACGCTTGTATTACTCGTCTACGTGTTGCAGTAGCTGATACAGCTCTTGTTGACCAAGACAAGCTGAAGAAACTAGGCGCTGCAGGTGTTGTAGTAGTAGCGGGTGGCGTACAAGCTATCTTCGGTACTAAGTCTGACAACCTTAAGACAGACATGGATGAGTGGATCCGTAACAACGGTTAATTTTCTGATTCAATAAATTGAAAGGAGGCCGAAAGGCCTCCTTTTTTGTTTTCTGCTCTATGAAAGATCTATTGTGCTTAATCTCCATTAACTCAGATACTTATCATTCAACTCGATCAGTTGATGGTTGCTCTTAAATTTTTCGTGTCTTTTATCTTTTACCTAGCGATGACACCTTTCGTTATTATTCCAGTAAACTACCGCTTTTAAACACAGTCTGAGAATATTATGAAACATCGTTACTTGATCGGCCTTATGTGCTGCAGCGGAGCCTCGTTTGCTCACGCTTCTGAAGCTCCAGCTTTGGAAGTTGGACTTGCCATTGACCAAGACCTGAGTGTCGTTGTGGAATTTGATCAGAAATACCGTGCTACGATTGGCAATGACGGCGCTGCCTTTGATTACATTTTGAAGCGTGGTCAGTTCGAGACTGAAGCTCCGTTGAGCTGGTACGTCGGTGCTGGTGCTTGGGCTGAATGGAATGACGACTTTGGCTTACGCTTGCCGTTAGGCGTGAAAGTGAATTTCTACGAAGGTTGGAATGCTTACGCTCAAGTTCACCCTGAACTCGATATGTATAAAGGTGTTGAGTTGCAAGTGGGCGGCGCTTTAGGTGTTACCTATAAGTTCTAACCTGAACTAAAACCGTTTTAATAATGAAAAAACCAGCATTTAGCTGGTTTTTTAGTTTGGGCCGATCTTATATTTTTGCTTCATTGAGCCGCTTAGAAAGTAAAACTCAGTCCGACATTGGCTTGGAATTGGTTCATCCAGTCGGTATCAAAGCGAATGATGCACTCTTGCCCGTTATTTGGGATATTACAAACACCGGAGGTATCGTTGTCGACAACCGTGCCTAACCAACGTACTTGTGTGTTCAACGCTAGTCGGTCACTAAATTTGTACTCTAAGCCACCAAAGATAGAAGTTGAGAATCCATACTTATCTTTTGCCCAGTCTACATCGACGTAAGAAGCACCCAGGCCTAGCCCTAGATAACCCGACAACACAGGCGAAGCAGGGTAGTAGATGCTGCTTTGAAGGTGCAGGTATTGGATGGAGGAGCTTAGGTTAAGCGTTTCTAATTCCGAGCTCTGATTGGAGTAGAAGAAGCCGATGCGTCCTTTTTCAAGTGGCGTTTCAATGGCAAAGGTGTAATTTTCAGAGCCTTTCATGTCATAGGTTTTACCGTCCTGGTCTTCGACACTGCCACCGCCGGTATAACCTACCATAGGTGTAATGATGATCTCCGGCGAAGCATACGCGCTTGAAACGGAGAGAAGCGTAATCAGTGCCATCATATTTGCTTTGTTATTCATGAGTATATCCTTATCCATACACTTACTAATTGTGATGGTTACATCAATATTGTGCGACTAATTTCGACGATTCTTGAAGATACTTCACACACCTGATAGTACTTAAATAGAGACTCGACAAATTAATAATAAACCAGAGGTGTCTATGGACCATAATCTGAAAAATGCCCTACAAATTACCGTGTTTATCTACATGATCATTCTTTCATTTGGCTTTATTGCGATTGGTAGTTAATACCATCTATTGCGAGGCTGAGTTTTGATACTCAGGGAATAATGAATAGTGGGATTATAACCAATATTGATACAGCAATAGACTTGGATTATTACGCTAAGTTTATTGCTGGAAAAACAGCACTGGTCGCTCAAGGTGGCGGACAGAGAAGTATTTTTACTTCTGGAGTGCTGGATGCCTTTCTTCTCTCAAATTTTGACCCCTTCGACGAATTTTTTGGTACCTCAGCAGGTGCTCTCAACTTATGTGCTTATCTGTGCCGTGATAAAGGCCTTGGCCGTTCTTTTGTTCTCGACCTCACAACCTCACCAGAGTTCTTCAATCTCTTTTCCTATATACGACACAGAAAGAACCTAGGATTAGAATGGGCGCTAGAACAAATTATGGCTTACCCATATAAGCTCGATCTGGATTTGGGGCGACAAACGCTAGGCGATCGCCACTTCTATGCGGCTGTAACGGATTCCAAAGACTTACGAGACCACTACTTCCCATTATTGGGCGAAGATTGGTACAAGGTGATGATTGCGACCTGTGCTATTCCTCGCTTGTACAATGACGAAGTCTTTATTGGTGACAGTGCTTATGTGGACGGTGGTGTATCGGCGTGTATCCCAGTTCAGGAAGCGTGGCGAAGACAAGCTCGTTCTATTGTGGTGATTCGTACTGAGCCAGTGGTGGAGGAAGGTAATACCCATTTGGTTGAAGCACCAGTTAAGGGATCTTCAGTCAAAGCGCCTAAACCTATATCTGCAGAAGAACTGGAGTGGTTCCGCGAATCTTTCGACAGTGTTCAAGGCCATTGGCAACAGAAAGTGGAACAGTGGAAAACCGACTGGACCTCTTTCTTCCAACAACAAATTATGCGCTCAAAAGAGCAGAAGCGTGACCGTGGGCATTTAGACCTGCTGAACGGTGGTCGCTGGCTATTTGGTGCAGATGATATTTATCGCTTAAGTCATTTAATCGGAGATAAGTTTGATTCAGGGTTGGCTGACATGCTGATGGTGCATTATCAGACCTACTCATTGACTCAGGATTTTTTGAATTCGCCACCAGACGACGCGTTTGTGGTTCAGATAGCACCTAGTCAAACGCTTAAATCGAGCTCATTAATGAGTCATAAAGATGATTTACTGCATGATTACGAATTGGGTTTAGAAGCCGGTTACCGATTTGTGGAGACCTATACCTCAACGGAAAACGCTCGCAACTCGCATATGCCACAGTTAGCCACCATTGCTGCGGGTAACTAATTCCCGAAGTTGATGAGCTAGCATGCTGTGAGCTCGTTATGCTGTTTAAGCAGATTTTAGTGAGTCGTGTTCTGAAATGAAAAAGGGTTATTGAACTTGGTTCGATAACCCTTTTAAGTTTTTGAGATTAGGCGAATCGTTTCGCCTTAAGGTCAAATATTAGGTGACAGGCAAGATTCTCATACAGTTGGTTGACCCTGCTACATCCATAATGTCGCCTTGAGTGACGATCACTAGGTCACCAAACTTAAGGTGTCCTTTCTCTTTCAAGCAAGTGAGTGTAGATAGTGCAATGTCAAAGCTGTCTTCGGCTTCTGTCTCGAAGTAGATTGGTGTCACACCTCGGTATAAGGTACAGCGATTAAGCGTTCCTTCGTTACGAGACAGCGCGTAGATCGGCATGTCGGCACTCAGGCGAGACATCATCAGTGCGGTGCGGCCTGACTCGGTGAGAGTGACAACGCCTTTAATGCCTTCCATATGGTTTGCAGAGTAGATGGTCGCCATCGAAACGGTTTCTTCGGCAGTAACAAAGGTGCGGTCAATACGGTAATTGGATTGGTTATTAATGCCTGCCATTTTTTCCGCACCAATACAGACTTCAGCCATCGATTTTACGGTCTCGACTGGGTAGTCACCAGCTGCAGTTTCACCAGACAGCATCACAGCATCGGTGCCATCGAGTACGGCGTTGGCAACATCCATAACTTCGGCACGGGTTGGCATTGGCGCAGAAATCATTGATTCCATCATCTGAGTTGCGGTGATGACAGTTCGGTTAAGCGCTCTGGCACGGCGTATAAGCTGTTTTTGTACTCCGACTAACTCAGGGTCGCCAATTTCCACTCCGAGGTCACCACGAGCCACCATGACCACATCTGAGGCCATTATGATGTCATCCATGTTCTCAACTGTAGCTACTGTCTCTGCTCGCTCCACTTTTGCGACGAGGTGAGCTTCTAAGCCGGCTTCTCGTGCAAGCTGACGAGCATAGTGCATGTCTTCACCATTACGAGGGAAAGACACCGCTAGGTAATCCACTTTGATTTGTGCGGCGGTGACGATGTCGCGCTTGTCTTTTTCTGTTAGCGCTTCTGCGGAAAGGCCACCCCCTTTTTTGTTGATGCCTTTGTTATTTGAGAGTGGGCCGCCAATGATGACTTCGGTATGAACGCGACAGCCTTCCACTTTGGTTACTTTGAGTTGAACACGACCATCGTCAAGCAACAGTATATCGCCGGCGGATACGTCGTTAGGCAGTTCTTTGTAATCAAGGCCAACGGCTTTTTGATTGCCTTCACCTAAACCTAGGCTGCTGTCGAGAGTAAATAGGTCACCTACTGCAAGTTGAATTTTGCCATCTTTGAATGTCGACACACGAATCTTGGGACCTTGTAAGTCTCCGAGAATGGCGATTTGAGTACCGTGTCTTTTTGCTATTGCTCTGACTTTTTCTGCGCGTTGTATATGGTCGTCGCTGGTGCCGTGAGAGAAGTTCATACGGACTATATTGGCACCGGCTTTGATGATCTCTTCAAGCACGTTACCTTTATCAGTAGAAGGGCCTAGCGTTGTGACGATTTTCGTTTTTCTTAATTCGGCTGTCATGAATACTCCTAGAGTGAGGCCAAGTAATCTTTTAAAAGACTGAATTAAGTATATGCATTAATTGATAATTTATTGGGAGCTAGGAGGATATTTCTTGATTTGCCTTTAATTATTGAATTCAGGGCTCAAATGCGATGTTTTATTCTGAAAATTAAGTCGCAAATTATCGATGTGGGTGTTAATTTTCCTCGAACTATTTGACTCGATACACAAAGATTCATGTATATACGTGATACTGGTCACGGCGATATACCAAGTGACTTCACAATTACTTCGCAAAGTAAAAAAATTACCTCGTTGATGATTTCTGGAGCGTAAAATGTACATGGCTCAACCGGGCCATATTGATCATATCAAACAGGTCAATGCTGGTCGTGTATATAAACTAATTGACCTTAAAGGTCCTATTTCTCGTATCGATCTGTCCAAGCAAAGTGAGTTGGCTCCGGCGAGTATTACTAAAATTACCCGTGAACTCATTGAAGCTCACCTTATTCACGAAACGACGGTTCAAGAAGCCACGACTCGTGGGCGTCCTGCTGTCGGTCTGCAAACCAATAACGAAGGTTGGCAATTTTTGTCGATGCGTCTTGGTCGCGGATACTTGACGATCGCGCTCCATGAATTGGGCGGCGACGTGCTTATCGATACCAAGATTGATATCCATGAACGTGATCAAGACGATGTGCTTGCGCGTCTTCTCCATGAAATCGATGAGTTCTTCCAAACCTATGCCGAGCAACTCGACAGGGTGACGAGTATCGCTATCACACTGCCAGGTCTGGTGAATTCAGAGCAAGGTATTGTGTTGCAGATGCCGCACTATAACGTTGAAAACTTAGCGTTGGGGCCGGAGATCTACAAAGAAACCGGTTTGCCAGTTTTTATTGCCAATGATACCCGAGCGTGGGCATTAGCAGAAAAGCTGTTTGGTAACTCACAAGACAACGACAACTCTGTTCTTATCTCGATTCACCACGGTTTAGGTGCCGGGATCATTCTTGATGGTCGCGTTCTGCAAGGACGTCACGGTAACATCGGTGAGTTGGGGCATATCCAGATCGACAAGGAAGGCAAGCTTTGCCACTGTGGTAATCGAGGCTGTTTAGAAACGGTGGCGAGTTCTCAGGCAATCCGTGAGCAAGTCAAAGAGCGATTGGTAAATGGTGAAGAATCAACGCTAACGGTGTTTGAAGACGTCACTATTGAACAGATCTGTGCTGCCGCTGCTAATGGGGATCCGCTGGCTGTCGAAGTGATTGAACAGTTAGGCCGTTATCTAGGTTCTGCGATTGCGATTGTGATTAACCTGTTCAACCCAGAGAAAATCTTGGTGGGTGGTGTTATCAATCAGGCGAAGAGCGTGTTATACCCGGCGATTCAAAAGTGTATCGAAGAGCAGAGTCTATCGGTTTACCATAAAGACTTAGAGCTGGTGGAATCTCGTTTTTATAAGCAGGCAACCATGCCAGGTGCTGCGCTCATCAAGCAGGCCTTATACGATGGCCAACTGTTAATGAAAGTTATTGAAGGTTAACCCCTTTTTCTCGTCTTGTAGCCTTACCTTGAACCTTTCCATGTACTTAAGCTTTGTATAACATCATTTGTTGTACTTAGTTTAAGCATTCTGTGCATTGGCGCTTTGCTTTAACCTATTGAAGTAGGCTATTGTAGCCACAGTTATTATTTGTCACTAAGGTGTTGTATGTCTGGCGTTTTAAATTCGGTTGATCAGAGAACCAAACTGGTCGGTGAAAACCGTCTGGAACTCTTGTTATTCAGCTTAAATAGTCGTCAACTATTTGCGATTAACGTATTTAAAGTGAAAGAAGTCCTCAAAGTGCCAGTACTCACTCGCTTACCGGGCTCTCATCATCATATTACGGGTGTTGCGTCTTTACGTGGTGAATCGGTGCCTGTTATCGATTTACGCAGTGCCATTGGCTTTCCGCCATCTCGTGCGGAGTCTCAAGAGAGCAACCTGATTATTACGGAATACAACCGAACCGTACAAGGTTTCTTGGTTGGGCAAGTTCGTAATATCGTGAACACGACATGGACAGAAATCCAGCCGCCGCCAAAGACAACAGGCCGTGCAAACTACCTAACCGCTATTACGCATATTCAAGAAGAAGAGCAGCACAAGATCGTCGAGATCATCGATGTTGAGAAAGTGTTGGCTGAGATCATTGATTACGATGTCTCGATCTCTGAAGGCGTTTTAGATGAACAATTAGCTCAGGAGATGATAGGACGCAATGTGCTTATCGTTGATGACTCTTCAACAGCGCGTAACCAGATCAAAGGCACCTTGTCGCAGTTGGGTTTGAACATTATTGAGTGTTGTGATGGCTTAGAAGCACTGACCTTACTTAAGGGCTGGTGTGATGAAGGCAAAGACATCAATCAAGAAATATTGTTGATGATCACCGATGCTGAAATGCCTGAAATGGACGGCTACAAGCTGACACACGAAGTACGTACTGACCCAAGAATGCATGACCTATTCATCACGCTAAATACTTCATTAAGTGGAAGTTTTAATGAAGCTATGGTTGAGAAAGTAGGGTGTAACCGCTTTATTTCTAAGTTCCAGCCAGACCTCTTGGTTGAAGTGACTCAAGAGCGAATGCGTCAGATTTTATAATTAATGCTGCTGTACGGTTTGTTTTGAGTGACCTTATAGAAAACGCTTGCTAATATTCACGCAGCATATTTTTCTTAACGAAATATGCTCAACTACTAGCGTAATTTTTCACACACAATCTAAGGTAGTTCCTCTTAATGATATGGTTAACGTCTAAAGTCGTCATGACTTTGAGCTTATTACTGTATAGGGAATTTAAGAAAAGACGTACGGAAGCTGAAGTTGAGTCATAACTCAACAACTGGAATTGAAGGGAAGCGGATGCTTCCCTTTTTCGTTTTTCTTTCTCTCTTTTCTTTAGCCAATGATCGATTGAGAACAGTTGGTACTTCGCTAATGAAAATCCCGAGATTTGGTTTTCAAGCCAACAATTTCATCGGTAATATCGATAAGTTTTCCCGCGATAACATGCACGATTTCACCTTCTTTTTCTAATATCCCTTGTACTTTTAACACCTTGGCTGTGAGATAAGCTTGCTGTTGAGCGCGTGCGGTTGCTCCCCATACCACGACATTAATATTGCCAGTGCTATCTTCCAGCGTAACAAAGGTGACACCTGCCGCGGTGCCGGGAGATTGTTTACCTGTGACTAATCCGACAACGGTGACCATAGATTTGTGTCTTTGCTGTATTAAATCTTTCATGTGTGTGAATCGACCTAATCGTCTTGCTTCTTCGAGCAAAGTGATGGGGTGCTTGTTCAATGAAATTCCGACACTGGTGAAGTCTTCGAGTAGATCTTGCATCTCATTGGGCTTGTGCAGTACATGTTCGTCATGTCCTGCCTCAGCATCGTCATAGGCTTGGCTAAACAGAGGTAAATCCGACGCCGAGTCCATGATCGCCCAGCGAGTCTGGAAGCGGTCTCCAGAAACGTTATGTAGCGCATTGGCCGATGCCAGTAGCTCGATATCTTTCTTATTCATCGATAACTGTTTCACCTGACTAGGGTGGCGATAACCGGATGGTGGACGATTGGCGAGCACGCTTTGAATTCCATGCTCGCTGAATCCTTTGATTTGTCGCAGCCCTAAGCGAATCGCTAGACCATTCTGATGAGGGGCAACCGTGTGGTCGTTTTGAGAAGCGTTCACACATACCGGAAGTATCACCACATTGTGTCGTTGTGCGTCTTGTACCAACTGTGAAGGGCTATAAAACCCCATCGGTTGGCTATTCAACAGAGAAGCGTAGAAGCACTCTGGGTAGTAGCATTTCAACCAAGCGGAGCAATACGCTAACACCGCAAACGAAGCGGAGTGGCTTTCAGGAAAACCGTACTCGCCAAAGCCGCATATCTGTTTAAAGATCTGCTCAGCAAACTCTGTCTCATAGCCGCGCTTTTGCATTCCTTCGATGAGTTTGTTTTTAAACTTAAAGACGTTGCCATTTTTTTTCCAAGCGGCCATTGCCCGTCTGAGTTGATCTGCTTCTCCGCCTGTGAACCCTGCAGCGACCATCGCGAGTTTGATCACTTGCTCTTGGAATATCGGTACACCTAAGGTGCGCGACAGTACTGATTCCACGTCTTTAGATGGATAACTGATTGGCTCAATGCCATCTCGACGCTTGAGAAACGGATGCACCATATCACCCTGAATAGGGCCTGGGCGTACGATAGCGATTTGAATCACCAAGTCGTAATAAGTCTTCGGTTTAAGCCTTGGCAGCATGCTCATTTGTGCGCGTGACTCAATTTGGAATATCCCGACTGTGTCTGCTCGCTGAATCATGCCGTAAACCTGAGGATCGTCCTTAAGGCGAGTGATCTCAGCAATGGTCAGTGATCGCCCGTGAATACGTTTGATCAGGTCGAAACATTTACGAATCGCAGAGAGCATACCCAACGCGAGCACATCAACTTTCAGCAAGCCTAAGGTTTCTAGATCATCCTTATCCCATTGGATAATGGTTCGATCGTGCATCGCTGCATTTTCGACGGGAACCAGCTCATACAAAGGCCCTGAGGATATGACAAAGCCACCGACATGTTGAGATAAGTGACGTGGGAAGCCGATAATCTCATTAACCAAGTGGATAAACTGCTGCCCCTTCAAAGAATCAGGTTGTAGCCCTAATTGAGTGAGCTGAGCCTGCCAACCTAAGCTTTTGTCCCTGCGATTGGTGTTCTTGATGAAGTAGTCGAGCTGAGTTTCTTGTAGCCCTAATGCTTTTCCTACATCCCTTACCGCGCTTTTAAAGCGATAAGAAATGACCGTTGCGGCAAGTGCAGCCCTTTCTCTACCGTATTTTTGATAGATGTATTGAATAACTTCTTCACGGCGTTCGTGTTCAAAATCGACATCAATATCGGGCGGCTCATCACGTTCTTTACTGATGAAACGTTCAAATAGCACTGAAATCTGCCTTGGGTCGACTGAGGTGATTTCTAAGCAATAACACACCACGGAATTGGCAGCTGAACCTCGACCTTGGTAAAGAATGCCTTGGCTTTTAGCAAACATCACGATGTCGTGAATCGTGAGAAAAAAGAAAGGGTAGTCGAGCTCGCCAATCAGCCCCAGCTCTTTATCTATGATTTGTTGAATGTCATTAGGGACACCTTGTGGAAAGCGAGCCTTTTTTCCTTTCTCGACCAACATACGTAGATAACTCATGGGTGTCTCACCTTGAGGAATCAGTTCACTTGGGTATTCGTAACGTAGGCTACCTAAATCAAATTCACACAGCTCAGAAATTCGGTTGCTCTCTTCCAGCCACTCAGCTTTGAATATATGAGAGAGCTTATTGATGCTGCGTAAACAGCGCTCGGCATTCGCCAGTAAGTGACTGCCCACTTCGGTAATGGGCTTTTGGTACTTTATCGCAGTGAGTGAGTGCTGTAAGGGTAAGCGGTTAGCATTGTGCATTAGCACGCCACCACAAGCTGTTATCGGCAGTTGATGATGTTGTGACAGCTCAACGCAGTAATCTGTGTACTGCTGGTCGGTTTGCTTTAGGTGTCTTTGTAAGCCGATCCAAAGCCGACCTGAATGGTGCTGGGAGAGCCATTTCCCCCAATGCGCGTCTTCATTTTTCTGTTGAGGAAGCCAAAGAATAAAGCAGTGCTTAGCCGACATGATATCCCACTCAGAGAGCTGATAATGTCCCTTACTGCTACGACGTCTCGCGTTGGTAATTATACGGCACAGCTCGGCGTAGGCTTGTCTGTTTGGGCATATCAAGATCACTTGGCACTCTTCATTTAACCAAAACATGCTCCCGACAATTTGCTTGAGTGACAGTTTATGTTGCTTGATTGCAGAGTGAACCTTAACGATGCCCGCGACTGAGCACTCATCAGTAACCGCGAGTGCTTTGTAACGTAAGAAGTCGGCCTGTAAAACAAGCTCTTCCGCATGCGAAGCTCCCTCTAGAAAGGAGTAATTACTTTGACAGAAAAGCTCTGAGTATTGCTGAGACATAACGTAATCTCACTTAACCATTGCGAGTGAACATGATTGAAAAGGGACGCTGAAATTGAATAAGTAGAACGGAGGAGCTAACAAAGTTTCTTGCTGACTTACGTTCTTACCGACTAGCTAAATAAGCCGTGCAAAAACCACTGTTTATCTGGCGTTTTAAATATCCAGAGCCACCGACCGTTTTCGCTGTGAGCAATAAAGTAGTCACGAATGACCTTCTCTCCGTCCCACCAGCCAGACACAATGCGCTCTGGGCCTTGAGATAAGGTGACGCTTTCGGTTAAGGCTTCGGGCTCTGGCAGTAAAATACTGGGCCTGAGCCGCTGTTGAACGACGCTGAGAGCTGTGGTTTGTTGCTCGCTCCTTGAGGGCGCTTGCCTTTTTGTCACAGACTTACTCAGTGTTGGGAGCGAATACTGATTGGCCTTTTCTGGCCTTGGGTCGTGCTGTATTTTTGGTGTTTGAATACAGGCTTGTCCAAGCTTTGCTTGCAGTAGTGAGAGCAAATCTAACGCGGCAAGTGTTCCGGTATTACCATCAAAAAGATCATGGTAGGCCATTTGGGGTTCTCCATGACGAACCAAGCTGAGGGTCAGTCCTTGAACCGGTGCGGTGAGCTTGAGTGACTCTAAGGTGAGATGAGTAAGGTTCGCCCATTTTTCAGCAAGGTAATCACCTTGTGCCGAATAAAAAGAGACAGGGTGATCGTCTTTATCTCTTAGGTGTAAAGTCAGAGTTAACTCGAAAGCCACTCGATCGCGTAGCTTCAAAAAACATTCGAGTTGATTCAGTAATTTCAGCAACGGCTTTTCGATAAATAGGATGTTTTCAATATCAAACAATAGCTCCAAATATTGCTGGAAATTCTCTGGTGGATGATAGAAATCAATCGGGTGCTTGAACTGGCCGTTAAGGCGACCGACATAATTCACCAAGTCGATATCAAAGCGGCGTGCGACCTCTTGCAAAGGCAGCTTTAATAAGTCTTCAACGGTATTGATACCGACACGGTTCAGGCGTTCCACTTGCTTGGTCGGTAGCTCACTGGAAATTAATGCTTGTTGATTGACCCAAGTTTTCATCTGCTCAATATTGTTTGTTGCTTGGTTGATCGCTTGCTTACCCAAAAGGATCGCAGAAAGCGGCGAATAACCCGTCGCAAAGTTGAACTGAATATTGAGCGTTTCTAAATGGCTTTTGAGTTCATGCCAATAGTTATCTAGCCCGTCGTAAAGTGACAGCATGTTAGAGGCTTTAATCAACAAACCATTAGGTGGCAATAACGCCATGTCGGAAGTGACCAGATACGCCCATTGAGCGATCTCTTTAAGCTTACTTTTCTCCAGTTCAATACTGTAAGGGTGGACGTGTAAGTTGTGGCACAAAGCTGCTGCAGACCCTAAGCCCATACCAAGCGAAATTCCCGATTGCAGCGCAGCTGGGTTTGCTTGCAGTACATGGTGATCTTTTTCATCCACGATGATAATAGGTTGTTCGCGTGAGTCTTCGCTCGAACCCAATTCATTAGAGTTAAACAAGGTATCCAACTGCAGAGATGGAAAGTGCAGATAAAGCCACAACATACGTTAGCCTTGCTTCGCAATAGGAAAAGCCAGCACAGTGTTACCAGACAAAGCGCGGTCTGAATTGTCTTCATAAACGACTTTCTCTGTGAGTAACGGCCAGTAGTGTGTCATGTCTAGAATAAAGCTGCCATACGACCAGCTGCCTTTTCTCTTAGTCACTTCAACCTTTAATCCCTGCGCGTGAGAAGAGAGTTTCATGCTTAAGGAAACGGGCAGGGATAATTGATTATGGCTGGTGGCTTTAAAGTGAAACTGCAGGCACTTACCGGTTTCACTGGCTGCTTGTAGGCGCTTTGTTTGGTGTATTTCTAGATCGGCTCCCCATAGCAATACAGAGTGACAAGCGCCGCTTTTGAGGCACTGCTCAGCTGCCCACAACGCATCGAGATCGCGTTGAGGCTGGATAACGAGAATGTTTTCTAATTCAATGCCTTGGCTGTTAAAAAACTCAGCACAGATCTTCCCTGGCGGGTTAATGAATATGGCCAGTTTTTGCGAGTTTTGTTGAGATAAATAGGGCGTCAGTAGGCGAAGCTCGCCGATCCCTTGTTGTGATTCAACTTCAATAACGCCGTGCGTCGGGAAGCCGCCATCAAGCTGTTTATCCAGTTGAGGATAGCCTGTTGAAGTGGTGCTTCCTTGCGTTGTTGATTGTAACCCTTTCCAGATTAGCTGGCGGTCTTGTAAGTTTTTTATTAGTTCATGCATAATTAAATACCTGTATATTTATACAGTATATTTAACAATGAAAAAGATGCAAAGAGAAATGATGAAAATTAGCGGCAGTAAGTGTTAGTTGATTGATTTAGATACAAAAAAAGCCGCTATGGAAGCGACTTTTTACTATTGGTCAATGATATCAAGTTACTTAGGTTGAGCATCGATACATTGGCCATTAATGTCTGTCACACTTGGGTTCATTAAGTGTAGGTACAGTGGGATGATGTCGAGTGGCGTTTTTAGCTTATTCGCATCTTCTCCTGGGTACGCTTTTGCACGCATCCGTGTTTGAGTGCCGCCTGGATTGATTGCGTTAACACGGATGTTTGTGTCTTCAAGCTCGTCCGCTAGGATCTGCATCATACCTTCGGTAGCAAACTTAGAAATTGCGTAAGTGCCCCAGAATGTACGGCCAGAGTGACCAACCGTTGAAGAGGTAAATACGATACGACCTGCTTCTGCTTTTTTAAGTGCAGGTAGCAGAGCTTGAGTCATCAAGAACTCAGACTTCACATTGATCTGCATAACATCATCAAAGGTTTCTTCATCAATCTGCTCAAACGGGCTCAGAGTGCCAAGAACGCCAGCATTATGAAGTAGACCGTCTAAACGACCGAACTGTGATTGAATGGTTTCAGCCATATCAACGTAGTTCTGCTTTGTCGCACCTTTTAAATCCAATGGGATAATCGCAGGTTGTGGGTAACCAGCGCTTTCGATTTCATCGTAAATGAATTCAAGGTTTTTAACATTGCGGCCTAACAGAATGACAGTTGCACCATGTTGAGCGAAGCTTAGTGCTGCTTGGCGACCAATGCCAGCACCGGCACCTGTAACCAAAATTACTTTATCTTTGAGGGCATCTGTAGAGATTGGGTAATCCACTGTGCTTATCCTTCTTTCTTTTATTATGTTCGTCATTCCATTGATGTTTAATCACACAGATAACCGCAGGAATGATGAGAAATTCTTGGTAATCGTGACAAGATGGTTACAATACACTAATTCATACAATAGGGGATATGACATTGGAATTTTTGTTGGACTACGGCTTGTTTTTAGCCAAGATTGCGACCGTTGTAATCGCCATCATCGCAATTTTAGTGATTGCTAAATCTGTGGGTGGGAAATCAAGCGCGATTAAAGGTGAGCTGGAAATCACGAACCTATCTGAACATCATAAACAGACGATTGAACAACTAGAGCACCATCTACATGATGATGCTTTCATCAAAGCCCGTGATAAAGCAGAAAAGAAAGCGGAAAAAGAGAAAGTAAAATCACGCGGTAAAGAAGTGAAGAAAGCAGCGAAAGAGGGTGAGCTTGATAGTAAGCGTGAACCACATCTATTCGTTCTTGATTTTAACGGCAGCATCGATGCGAAAGAAGTGGCTTCATTACGTGAAGAGGTAACGGCGGTTCTGGCTGTGGCTCGTGAAGGTGATGAAGTATTGCTGAAACTTGAGTCTGGCGGTGGCATGGTTCACGGCTATGGTTTAGCGTCTTCTCAACTTGATCGTATCAAAGCGGCAGGTTTGCCTCTGACTATCTCGGTAGACAAAGTGGCGGCAAGCGGCGGCTACATGATGGCATGTATCGCAGACAAAATTGTATCTGCACCGTTTGCTATTGTTGGCTCTATTGGTGTTATCGCTCAACTGCCAAACTTCAACAAACTGCTTAAAAAGCACGACATTGAATTCGAACAGCTAACGGCAGGTGAGTACAAACGCACGCTTACTATGTTTGGTGAGAACAGTGATAAAGCACGCGAGAAGTTTAAAGAAGAGCTAGAGGAGACTCATGGTTTGTTTAAAGATTTCATCCGTGACCATCGACCTGCGCTAGATCTTGAAAAAGTAGCAACGGGTGAGCACTGGTTTGGTACACAAGCGCATGAACTTGGGCTGGTGGATGAGATTAGCACTTCTGATGATTTAGTCGTAGCGGCATGTAAGGACAAAACAGTTCTAGCGATTCACTACGTACAGAAGAAAAAGCTGTCAGACAAACTAGCGGGCGTGGCAGGTAAATCTGCAGACAGTGTGCTGATGAAGCTGATTGAACGCGGCCAAAAGCCGATTGTTTAAGCTTATTGAGTTCTAGTTCTAGTTCTAGTTCTAGGTTTAGTGCCTTACGTTCATTTGCAGACGTTTGAGCCTTAAAAAGAAAGCGCATAAGTCATCAGACTTATGCGCTTTTTTATTGCTCCACTTCCGAGCGGGTGACCACTATGTTGTAGGGGGAGCGGAGTTTTATACCAAGCACTGACTTACTGTGATTGATATTAAATCTTGGCTCCATAATCATTACGCTTTGGACAAGTGGTCAGAATCTCTCTATGACCCGTATCTTTGAGCTCTTCCAAAATCACATCAAAGCCCCACAAGCGATAGAGATGTTTCATCACTTCGTCGTAGCCTTTATCAAGCGGGATACGGCCGTGAGGCACATACTGCAGTGTCATCGAGCGGTCACCGCGAACATCGACATTAAACACCTGGATATTCGGCTCAAGGTTGCTTAGATTGTACTGCGCCGCAAGCTTTTCACGAATTAAGCGATAGCCCGGATCGTCGTGAATAGCGCTTATCTCAATGGTGTTTTTGCGGTCGTCGTCGAGCACAGAGAACAACTTAAAGTCTCGAATGATTTTTGGTGAAAGGTATTGGCTGATAAAGCTTTCATCTTTGAAATTGTGCATGGCAAAGTGCACCGCCTCTAACCAATCACTTCCGGCTAACTCAGGGAACCATTCTTTGTCTTCATCGGTTGGTTCTTCACAGATACGTCGAATGTCTCTAAACATTGCAAAGCCAAGCGCATAAGGGTTTATCCCACTGAAATAAGGGCTGTTGTAGGCGGGTTGTGCGACCACGCTGGTGTGGCTGTGTAGGAATTCTAAGATAAACTTATCACTCACCAAGCCTTCGTCGTAAAGGTGGTTAAGAATGGTGTAATGCCAGAAGGTTGCCCAGCCCTCATTCATTACTTGAGTTTGTTTCTGAGGATAGAAGTATTGGCTTACCTTGCGAACAATACGAACACACTCACGTTGCCAAGGTTCAAGCAGTGGGGCGTTCTTCTCAATAAAGTACAGAATGTTTTCTTGAGGCTCACTAGGGAAACGTATCTTGGTCTCTTCTTCCTTACTTTTGTTCTGAGGAACCGTTCTCCAAAGTTCGTTCACTTGAGATTGCAGATACGCTTCACGTTCTTCTTGTCTTGCGGTTTCTTCCGCAATGGAAATCTTTTCTGGGCGTTTGTATCTGTCTACGCCGTAGTTCATGAGAGCATGACAAGAATCGAGAAGTTTCTCGACTTCAGCTACACCGTATTTTTCTTCGCAATCGGTAATGTATTTTTTCGCGAATAATAGATAGTCGATAATCGAGCTTGCATCAGTCCAAGTTTGGAACAGGTAATTACCCTTAAAGAACGAGTTATGGCCGTAACAGGCATGCGCCATTACCAATGCTTGCATGGTGACAGTGTTCTCTTCCATTAAGTAAGCGATACATGGATCTGAATTGATCACGATTTCGTACGCTAAGCCCATTTGGCCGTGTTTGTAGTTTTGCTCTGTCTGGATGAACTTCTTACCAAAAGACCAGTGGTTGTAATTGATGGGCATACCAATACTGGAGTAAGCATCCATCATCTGCTCAGAGGTAATCACTTCAATCTGGTTCGGGTAAGTGTCTAAACGGTAATGCTGCGCCACACGCTTAATTTCTACGTGATATTGTTCCAAGAGGTTGAACGTCCAATCTGGACCATCAGGCAGCATCTTGTCGTTTTTCTTCTGTGCAGATTTGTCTTTCTCTGCAACGTTTGATTTCGCTGTCATGGCAAACTCCCTTACGCAGTCTCTTTCTGGAACAGTTCTCTAAACACAGGAAAAATATCATCCACCGTTTTAATGTTTTTCATGGCGAAGTTGTCAAAGCAACTCTCGAGTTTTTCGTATTCGTGCCAAAGTGTTTGATGAGAGCGGCGTGTTATTTCGATGTAAGAGTAATATTGGCAAGTTGGCAGAAGCGTATTGACCAGTAACTCTTTACAGCGAGGAGAGTCATCAGCCCAGTTATCGCCATCAGAGGCTTGTGCTGCATAGATGTTCCACTCATTAGCAGGGTAGCGGTCTGCGACAATTTCCTTCATCAGTTTCAGTGCGCTTGAAACAATGGTGCCACCCGTTTCTTGTGAGTAGAAAAACTCATGTTCGTCGACCTCTTTAGCCTGAGTATGGTGACGAATAAACACAACATCGACGTTTTCGTAGGTGCGATTTAAGAACAGATACAGAAGAACATAAAAGCGCTTCGCAATATCTTTTGTGGCCTGATCCATAGAGCCCGATACATCCATTAGACAGAACATCACGGCTTGGCTAGATGGAATAGGGCGCTTCTCGTAGTTTTTAAAACGTAAGTCGAAGGTGTCAATGAACGGCACGCTTTCAATCTTTTTACGTAACTCGGCAATCTCTTCTTTGAGGCGACCTTCCTCAAAAGGTTGTGCCGGCTCCGTCATTTTAACTTGGTCAAGCTGTTCCATCAGTAGGTTAAGCTCGCGCTTTTTACCTGCTGTCATCGCGGTTCTACGAGCCAGAGATTGCTGTAGTGAACGAACGATAGCGATGTTGGATGGAATCCCCGCGCTTTGGTAACCAGAGCGGTGAGTTTTCCATTCGGTGATTTTGTTGACCTGATTTTTCTCTAGATTAGGTAGAGCTAAATCTTCAAAGAGAATATCAAGATACTCATCTTTTGAAATTTGGAAGGTAAATTCATCTTGGCCTTCGCCATCAGGGCTTGCGTCGCCTTGGCCTGAGCCACCACCTTGACCACCACCTTTAGGGCGTTCGATTTTATCGCCAGTGATGAACTGATCATTACCTGGGTGAACGCGCTCTCTTACGCCGCCTTGACCTTGGTGAAAGTTCGGCTCTTTGATGTCTTTATGGGGAATAGTGACGTCTTCACCTGTTTCTGTATTGGTGATTGAGCGTCGGTTAACTGCATCGGCCACAGATTCTTTGATTTGCTCTTTATGGCGTCGTAAGAAACGCTGTCTATTCACAGCACTCTTATTTTTGCCATTGAGCCTCCGATCGATAAATTGTGCCATAAGAACTCCCTCTCAGCTGATGTCGCGATCCTACTTTTTATACGGGTATAAGAGTTATTGGTTTACTAAGGTATAAAAGTTATTGGTTTATACGAGCTGCTCAGTTGAGCAGCTCAATACCGTTTAGTTATGAGGATTTACGAACTCTTAGGTACCACTCAGATAGCAGTCTCACTTGCTTCTCGGTGTAGCCTTTTTCCATCATACGAGCAACGAAGTCGTCATGTTTTTTCTGATCATCCGTTGAGGTCTTAGCATTGAACGAAATAACAGGAAGTAGCTCTTCTGTGTTAGAGAACATTTTCTTCTCAATCACAGTGCGCAGTTTCTCGTAGCTCGTCCACACTGGGTTTTGACCGTTATTGTTGGCTTTGGCACGAAGCACAAAGTTCACAATCTCATTTCGGAAGTCTTTAGGGTTACTGATACCGGCTGTCTTCTCGATTTTCTCTAGTTCACCATTCAGAGAAGCACGGTCAAATAGTTGGCCTGTTTCTGGGTCGCGGTACTCTTGGTCTTGAATCCAGAAATCTGCGTAGGTGACATAGCGGTCGAAGATATTCTGACCGTACTCAGAGTAAGACTCTAGATAAGCGGTTTGAATTTCTTTACCGATGAACTCTACGTAGCGTGGCACTAGGTATCCTTTCAAGAACTCTAGGTACTTCTCGGCGGTCTCTTGAGGGAACTGCTCCCGTTCGATTTGCTGCTCAATAACGTAGAACAGGTGCACTGGGTTCGCGGCCACTTCGGCTTGGTCGAAGTTAAACACACGAGACAGGATCTTAAAGGCGAAACGCGTTGATAGCCCAGACATGCCTTCGTCAACGCCAGCATAATCTCGGTACTCTTGGTAGCTCTTCGCTTTTGGATCGGTGTCTTTTAGAGTCTCACCATCGTAAACACGCATCTTAGAGAATAGAGATGAGTTTTCAGGCTCTTTTAGTCTCGAAAGAATGCTGAATTGCGATAGCAGATCGAGTGTGCTTGGTGAGCAAGGCGCTTGGGATAGCTCACTGTGCTCAAGCAGTTTCTTGTAGATCTTAACTTCTTCAGACACACGCAGACAGTAAGGGACTTTTACAATGTACACACGGTCGAGGAATGCTTCGTTGTTTTTGTTGTTACGGAAAGTCTGCCACTCAGATTCGTTCGAGTGAGCGAGAATCATACCGTCAAATGGCAGTGCAGAAAGCCCTTCGGTACCGTTGAAGTTACCTTCTTGTGTTGCCGTAAGTAGAGGGTGTAATACTTTGATTGGCGCTTTGAACATCTCCACGAATTCCATCACACCTTGGTTGGCTTTACAAAGCGCACCAGAGTAGCTGTAGGCATCAGGATCATCTTGAGAGAAGTGTTCAAGTTTACGAATATCAACTTTACCAACCAGAGACGAGATATCTTGGTTGTTTTCATCACCTGGCTCCGTTTTCGCGATCGCAACTTGATCGAGAATAGAAGGGCGCAGTTTGATGACTTTGAATTTGGAAATATCACCGCCAAAATCGTGCAGACGTTTCGCTGCCCACGGAGACATAATTGAGCGAAGATAGCGTTTCTCGATGCCGTATTCGTTCTTCAATAAGTCACCGTCTTCGTTAACATCGAATAGACAGAATGGGTGATCGTTTACTGGGCTTCGTTCACCGTCAGCAGACAATACATAGATCGGTAATTTCTGCATCAGGGCTTTAAGTTTTTCTGCGAGAGAGGATTTACCACCGCCCACAGGGCCAAGTAGGTAAAGGATTTGTTTACGTTCTTCTAAACCTTGCGCAGCATGTTTTAAGTAAGAAACAATCTGTTCAATCGCATCTTCCATACCGTAGAAATCTTTAAATTCGCTGTAGCGTGAGATGACACGGTTCGAGAAAATACGACTCAGTTGAGGGTCTTGAGCAGTGTCAATAACCTCTGGTTCGCCAATGGCTAGTAATAAGCGCTCGGCAGCATTAGCGTAAGCACTTTTATCGTCTTTACACAGCCCTAAGAACTCCTGCAATGTCAGCTCTTCTTCCTTGGCTGCTTCATAACGTGATTGATAGTGGTCAAAGATACTCATAGTCACATTCCCCTTGTTAACCAGTCAAAACTGACGAGCGATTGAAAAATAGGCTCTCCCTACATTTTAAGGTTAGACCGCTTCCACAATTTTGCTTAACAATTATGTATTTATTTACAATTTTGCGTGTGAAAAACGTGGCGAGCGCAATAGGCAACTTGAGGCGCGTAGAATCAAATTATTTTACATTCGAGGGGATCTGGCCGTTTGTTTTGAGATTTTAGGTCGCTTAACAATACTCACAATGGATTTATGTGCATTAGATGTATAACTGGGCTCTATTGATTTTTGGAATGGAGTACCATATAGTGCGCGAAGTTATCAAAAATTGCTCAATAAATAGGTAGATGTAGTGAAGAATAATGGGTTCAAAATAGTGGCTATCTGCATGTTACGCCAAATGTTCGAGTAACTGGTGGCGTTCGTTATACCAACCTTGAAGGTGATATAGAGAATAGTCCAATACTTGAAAGTGGTATCAACATGGCCGCGAACGTTGGTGTTGCTTACGTTTTCTAGTTGCTTTGGTTTTTCTCTTTGTGTGCGAACATTAAAAAAAGGGTTACTCATGATGAGTAACCCTTTTTCTTGAAACTTTTTAAAAGTTATCGCTGATCTATTAACGAATTAAGCGCTAAAGATTTGAGATAGCTCTGTCGCACATAGGTGGTACTGACGAGGGCAGTTGCGCCATGTTGTTAGCATGCGACGGTACTTCTCTAGCATTGGCATCTGGCTATTGAAGTGGTGATCGGCTTTGTCGAATTGAGGGTAAAGACCTTCAGAATCAACAAGGAAACGCACGTAGTGTACGATCTGCGCTTCAGAAGCGATATCAAAACCTAAGAACTGCAGGCGACGTTGGTCTACTTCAGCACGCTCTTGTTCTGCAAGCATTTTGTTCGACTCTTGCATTGCATGGTACATCTCCATGATGTCGATAATTTCGCGACATTCTGCTTCAGTCAAACAACCAAACTCTTTGTTAAGTTCACGCATTTGGAGTTCGTAACCACGTTCTACAATCGTTTGTAGACGCTGGTATTTCGCCGAGTTCTCAGGGTTCATTTGAGACATTAGGTAGTATTGATTTGATAGAATTAGACGCTGAGCATTGGTCATTTCCATGGGAGGAGCCTCACTAAAAAACTAAATGTTGTATTCTTTTGTTGCAGTAAGAGTAACAGCATTCCTACGAGTGGAAACATGATCTCAACACGGATTTAATATGATTTTTTGAATTGATAAACAAAAGTTGTAAAGAAAAGTGAAAGGATTGTTTGGCTCGAAAAGAAAACGCCCCAATCGAAATTGAGGCGCTTGAAATCACTATGAACGTCAGTCTAGATTAGTATTTTACGTTTGAATGGTACTGGCTAAGAACAGCAACAATCTCGTCCATTTTCTCTTTGCTTGGCGGGTTTGTACCTTCAAGAGGGTAGTCAAAACCAAGTGCTTCCCACTTATGTGCACCAAGCTTATGGTATGGAAGCAGTTCTACTTTCTCGATGTTATCCATGTCTTTGATGAATTCGCCTAGCAGATGAGCATCTTCAGGTGTGTCCGTGTAGCCAGGGACAATCACATAACGAATCCACGTCTTCTTACCGATTTTGTGTAAGTAGCGTGCGAAATCCAGAGTACGTCTGTTTGATACACCAATGAAATCGTGGTGAATCTCATCTCGCATGTGCTTAAGATCCAACATAACTAGATCAGAGGCTTCTAGGACTTCATCAACCACTTCAGTGTGCTTACGAATGTAGCCATTAGTATCAAGACAAGTGTGGATGCCTTCAGCTTGAGCTGCGCGGAAAAAGTCACGAACAAACTCAGGTTGTAGCATCGCTTCACCACCAGAACAGGTGATACCACCGCCCGATGCTTTCATGAAATGACGGTATGATTTTGCTTCGTTGATGATCTCTTCGACCGTTACTTCCTTTCCGTCATGAAGATCCCATGTATCACGGTTATGACAGTACATACAACGCATTAAGCAGCCTTGAAGAAACACAATAAAGCGGATACCAGGGCCATCGACAGTACCACAAGATTCGAATGAGTGAATGCGACCAGTTGTAGACATGAGCTATTCTCGTAGAGGAATTTATACCGTTTATTTTATTACAAAAACGGTACATAAAATAGGGTCAAATGGTAACGAGACCTTTAAAAATAAAGGCAACCACCTGTGAAGATGATTGCCTTTATTAAACTTGAAAAGTAAAGGACGAAAGCCCTTACTGGTGGCTAGAAGAAAGCAAACATTGTGATACCGCCAGTGGTGTACACTGACTCTTTCGCTTCTTCGTAATCCGGTGTTTTTGCGGTTAGCGCTAAAGAGGCACCAACGTATTGGTTATACCAAGCCACACCAAGCACAGCAGTAGCCTGAATGTTCTCTAAAGTCACATCGTATTGTTCTGGATTCGGCCAATTATCTTCGATTTCAGAACGATCGCCTTCGATAGTCAGGTCGTTGAATCGGTAGCGACCTTCAAGGCCGGCATAGGTAAACCAACCAGCGTTTGATGCGCCGATCATGCCAGGTTTGAATGGGTTTTCTATGGTGATGTTAGCTGCACCAAAGTTACCGCCTAAGTCCGTACCCCAACGGAACATAAAACCAGTCGAGATATCACTTCTAAAGTTACCGACGTTGATTTCAGAAACGTTAGAGATTTCGTAGTCAGTATTCGCAAGAGCTTGATTACGCATTAGGTTGAAATGGCTTAGGTAACCAACGCTTCCCGCCCATTCATCATCGACTTGGTATTCCCAACCCATCGGCTCATCCGACTTAGTGATTGAGTGAACCAGCTTTTGAGCATCTTCAGACAGTGCACGTTCGCCCGTAGTACCAAACGTGATATTAAAACGCTGGGCTTGCTGTGGGTTTAAGCTGATGTAATTGAATTCAGTGTGAAGGTAACCTGCGTATGGGCGATCATTAGGCGATGGCGTTTCTAACTCAATGTCAGAAGGCGTATACATCTTGTGGCCAATGGTGATTTCCCACTTGTCTAGAGAGCTTGCGCCCCAGTAGGAAAGACTCAATGGTTTTACCCAGTTATATGGCGTAATACTTGATGATGTGTAACCCAGAAATAAGCCGTTGGTATAGTCTTGGTCGACACCAAAAATACCATCATTATCTAAAGCAAAAGTTAACGTAGAACGCTCAGAGGCTAAAGATGAGAAAGAGAGAAGAATCAGGGGTAAACAACGCAGGTATTTCATGGAGCAGTTACTCTTAAATTATGAACCGCGATATTACCGTAATTTGACAGAATTTGTGGAAAAAAAGTGAATGGCAGGGTGCTTTTTTGCTCAACCTAACATTTCGCGGGATAGGTGAGTGTAGTGCGATTTATTTCAGATATAAAAAAGCCCCGCACATTGGCGAGGCTAATATTATTTACTGTCTATTGAGCGTGAGCTTATAGAGACTCAGTAAATGTACGTGCGATTACGTCAGCTTGTTGCTCTGCAGTTAGAGAGTTAAAGCGAACAGCGTAACCAGATACACGGATTGTTAGCTGAGGGTATTTCTCAGGGTGCTTAACTGCGTCTTCAAGAGTTTCGCGGTTAAGAACGTTAACGTTAAGGTGTTGACCACCTTCAATGCCAGCTTCGTGGTGGAAGTAACCATCCATTAGGCCTGCAAGGTTAGCACGTTGGCTGTCTTGTTCTTTACCTAGTGCGTTTGGCACGATAGAGAACGTGTAAGAGATACCATCTTGTGCGTCAGCAAACGGTAGTTTACCTACAGACGTTAGTGATGCTACAGCACCTTTCTCATCACGACCGTGCATTGGGTTTGCACCAGGAGCGAAAGGAGCGCCAGCACGACGACCGTCTGGAGTGTTACCAGTTTTCTTACCGTATACAACGTTAGACGTGATAGTAAGAACTGACTGTGTAGGGATAGAGTTACGGTAAGTCTTAAGCTTACGGATCTTGTTCATGAACGTAGAAACTAGTTCACAAGCAATATCATCTACACGAGAGTCGTTGTTACCGTATTTAGGGTAATCGCCTTCGATTTCGAAGTCAGTTGCGATGCCATCTTCGTCACGGATTGGTTTAACAGTCGCGAACTTGATTGCAGATAGTGAGTCAGCTGCAACAGATAGACCAGCGATACCACAAGCCATAGTACGACGAACGTCACGGTCATGAAGAGCCATTAGAGACGCTTCGTAGCTGTACTTGTCGTGCATGTAGTGAATGCTGTTTAGTGCAGTCACGTATTGCTTAGCTAACCAGTCCATGAATGTGTCTAGGCGACCCATTACGTCATCGTAGTTAAGAACTTCGTCAGTGATCTTGTCTGAAACAGGACCAACTTGCATCTTAAGTTTCTCGTCCACACCGCCGTTGATTGCGTAAAGCATTGTTTTCGCAAGGTTAGCACGAGCACCGAAGAACTGCATTTGCTTACCAACGATCATTGGAGATACACAACAAGCGATAGCGTAATCATCAGACTCTAGGTCAGGACGCATTAGGTCATCATTTTCGTACTGGATAGAAGAAGTATCGATAGATACCTTCGCACAGAAACGCTTGAAGCCGTCAGGTAGTTGCTCAGACCAAAGAACAGTGATGTTTGGCTCTGGAGAAGGACCCATAGTGTATAGAGAGTTTAGGAAACGGAAGTTCGAACGCGTTACTAGCGTACGACCGTCGATACCCATACCACCCATAGACTCTGTTGCCCAGATTGGGTCGCCAGAGAACAGCTCATCGTACTCAGGAGTACGTAGGAAACGAACCATACGCAGTTTCATTACGAAGTGGTCAATCATTTCTTGTGCTTGTTCTTCAGTGATCTTGCCAGCAGCGATATCACGCTCGATGTAGATGTCTAGGAAAGTCGAAGTACGACCTAGAGACATTGCAGCACCGTTTTGAGATTTAACAGCAGCTAGGTAGCCGAAGTAAGTCCACTGGATAGCTTCTTGAGCTGTTTGAGCTGGCTCAGAGATATCGAAACCGTATTTCTCAGCCATTTGCTTGATTTGACCTAGAGCACGATGTTGCTCAGAGATCTCTTCACGCAATTGCATTGTTGCAGAAAGATCTTCGCCGTTCTCGAAACGCTCTTGTAGAGAAGCGAATTGAGCCGCTTTGTCTTTCATTAGGAAATCAATACCGTAAAGTGCAACACGACGGTAGTCACCAATGATACGACCACGGCCGTAAGCATCAGGAAGACCAGTCAGAACACCAGACTTACGACATTTTAGGATATCAGGAGTGTAGATATCGAAAACGCCAGCATTGTGTGTTTTGCGGTATTCTGAGTAGATTTTTGAAACCATTGGGTCAAGAGTTTCACCGTATGCTTTACAAGAACCTTCAACCATACGCACACCACCGTTAGGGATGATTGCACGTTTTAGTGGCTTCTCAGTTTGTAGACCAACGATAGTCTCAAGATCTTTCTCAATGTAACCTGCATCGTGAGCAGTAATGGTAGAGATAACAGAAGTATCGAAATCTACAGGTGCTTTAGTTGCGTTTTCCTGTTTGATACCTTCCATTACCGAAGACCAAAGCTTGTTAGTTGCTTCAGTACCCTCAGAAACTAGGAAAGACTCGTCGCCTTCATACGGCGTGTAGTTCTTTTGAATGAAATCACGAACGTTTACTTCGCTTTGCCACTCACCTGCAGCAAAATCTTCCCAAGCTTTAGCAAATTGCTCTGCCATGACATACCTACCTTTTTAGTAGAAAAAATACGTACATTAACACTGTTGAGCCAGCGCCCCTCGTAAGGGTAGTACACTCTTATTAATAACAATATATATGAGCATATAAGCATCATATGGTTATATATATTGTCACTACCTTTTATATGTTGTCTTTACTCTATGTATTCAAGACTACGCTAAAAAATTTCTGCAAACCTTAAACTAAATCAATAAATGCCAAAAAAAGTTGAAAAAATTTGAGTGGCAGGGGTTGCCACCCAAACTTTTTTTTAATCCTAATACTACTTTTGTGTAGTAAGGACTATTATAGCCAAGCTTTTAGACCATACTGACCTTCTAGCATACCAACTGCAAGCATTGCCACTAGACAGATAACTAAAACGCCAACAGGGATAACAATCTTATCTACAAATGATAGACGCTTTGCACGCTCTTTATCACCAATTAGACCATTATTATCAAGAAGCATAGTTAGTGCCCATGCTAATACTGGGTTAACAACCGCTGAACCAAAGATACAGATACCAGCCGCTTGAGAATCTTTTGAATCCTTAACCATTTGCATACCTGCTTCAAGTAGAGGTAGAGATACACCTACAAGTAGCGCAACACGCATCACTGGTGGCCATACTGCTACGTCCATCGGGAAACCAAGAATCGCAACAATAATACATAGAGAACCAAGCAAGATTGCGCCGCCAGGGATTGGACGTTTCGCGATTGCTGCTGGGATCATGTAAGTACCCCAAGAAGATGTGATGTTACCACCACCTACTGCAGTACCGACCATTTGACGAACAGAACACATCGTCATTGTGTCATCTACGTCCATCAGAACTTTTTCAGAACGTTTAGGGTAGTTCAGCTCTTGGAAGATACGGTGACCTAGGAAGTCTGGTGACCACATTGCTACTGCAAGAATAGCGAACGGTAGCGAAGCGATGAAGTGCTCAACATTTGGCAAGCCAAGCATCCAACCTTCAGAAGTCGAACCCCACCAGTAAACTGGGTTTAGGTTTGGAATGCCCATTTCAGTTTCGAACACGATATCGAAACCAGCGCCTAATGCTAATGCAATAGCAAGGCCTGTAAACGCACAAACTGGAATAGCTAACCAACGCTTGTTCACTTTTGCTAAGAAAGCGTAGATAGCAATAGTAATAGCAAGAACGATAAGACCCACGTAACCCATGCTACCCGCTTCAACAGTAGAAGATTGAAGACCAACCGCCCATGCTTGAATTGAGTTGATTTGGCTCATGGTACCGGTTAAGCCTAAGAATATGAGCAAGCCACCTGCTGTACCTTCAGAAGTTAGGTTAACAAGTTTAGATCCGCCTTTTAGGAAACTTAGGATGAGACCGAACACACCGATCAGGATGGCCAATGCAAGAGGGTGAGCACCAGCGAGAGCGATGGTACCGATAAGAGGGATCATTGGGCCGTGGTTGCCGGCAAGGTTTGCTTTAGGGTTAAAGAAACCAGAAGCAAGGATACAAAACAGTAGTGCAGGGATAAGCATTTCTACACGAGCGACTTCAATTGCGAAGTCTTTACCTAGGTTTACGTGATCCCAAGCTTGAGTTAGGCCATCAGCCCACGACATCATTACTGCAGAGTACATCGCAATGATACCAATAGTACCAGCAAGTGCAGGAACAAGATCTTCAAGTTCAAAGCGGAAGTCACGACCTGGAAGGTTTAAACCGAAGCGGCGAGGCTTCATGATTTGAAGTTCGTGATCTAGATAATCTGAGCGGCTCTCAAATTCAGAAGCAGGACGGTGTAGCTCTTTATAGCTTTTCTCTTCTACTTCAGAGTTCGCATTATTGACAACGTCTGACATAGATTCCTCATATTTTTTGTTAGTAATTCTAAAATTGAATTCTATAAGTTCGCGTAATTGCGTAATTGCGTTATTTCTTAGTTATAACTCATTAACATTATGTTGCACGGTTTTGCTGTGCTTTATGCAGCTAAGTTAAAAGAAATGTTTGGCATTTTTCATGCCTTATTCTTTGCTGAGGAGTCTAACAAGCTTACCCTTTAGGGTGATTGATCTTGATCACTTTATGAGTTTATGTGAAAGAAAGCTACAAAACGCAGCGATTCATTAACTTCCCATTGATGAATCGTGTAATTAGTTTTCACAAATTGACGTTTTCGTATTCTAGTCACAGTTCTCACAGTGATTTATACAATATTGTAATGGTTGGCTTACTTTTTGCTTTATTCTAATAAGATAATTAATTCTGGCGAGCTGTTGCCACAAACTAGGACAAAATAGATGAAAAAGACACAAATGTTGCCACTAGCGGCAATTATTTCAGGATTACTTGTTGGTTGTGGCGGCGGCGGTGGTGGCGGCGGTGGCAAACCAGTAAAAAGTTATACATTTGAGTTTGTACAAATGGAAGTCAACAAGTCGACAGCTGAATGTACGAATACGACTAGCCCAGCTATTTTTAAATCTTATAGTGATGGAAACTTTGATTACGCGAAAATAGCGACAACTGTTTACGATATCCATAGCTATAATGCCAACGGATCATTTAACAAATCGTTGAAAGATAAGCTATCAAACGGAAAGTTGACATTTACAGAAAACGATGTGGAAGATGGTGGTTTTGTTACCGTTATTGATAGTGTCAGTTTTGCTGGTACAGAATTCGCTCATACTTTGTCGATTCAAAAAGAGCTTTTGGGAGATTACTTAATTAATATTGAAGCGACTCAGGGTACAGCTGCTTGTTATACATCTAATAAGTTAGGTCGAGTTTCAGAAGATAAAGCGGTTGCACTTGTAAGTTCGAATTCAATTGCTTCATACTCAGTAGAGACTTATTGGACAGGGAAAAAGGTCGGAAACTCTGTTATAGCAGGACTTAATATAATTGATAGCAATGAAGATGTCTTAGGGGTGGGATACGACAACAACGGTTCTATTGTCGAATTCGCTTTAATGAAAGGCAGCGATTTGTCTACCGATGATGGAAGTGTTCCTAGTTCGATATTATTGCAAGAGTTAACAGATGACGTGGCTCTATCTTGGAACAGCGAGAGTACATTGAGTTCTGAATCGGCGGTTGTTAGTGCAAACTCAAATTCCACACGCTTTATTTGGCAAAATCTATCTGTATCAGATTCTATTTTGAACTATTCAAACGATTTTACTTACTCTATTTTGACTAGTGCTGAACACGATGAGGGCTGGTCGATCGAAAAGAACCAATATAGCCCAAGTATAAGCAACATTATAGACATCGATTTTGTCGATGCTGTCATTTCTAATAGTAATCCAAGACTAAACTGTACAGGAAACAATTGTATAGTTAGTAGTAATGGTGCGGTTACAGTAGATGATGAGACAATCGTAAGAATCAATGTTCCAGTGGGTACCGTTGCGAAACATGCGATTTATGCTAACCCTTCACAATCTACTTCGAGCATAATCATCCCGGAGTATGATGGCATTTCGACTGACGCATCACCAGCAGACGGAAACACAATAGAGGTAACATACCTGTCTTTAGACTCTGTTACGCCAGAAGGGTTTGAGCTTTTAGCTAATGAGTATTCTAATCCTCAGAGTTCAGAGAAATTTGTCGATAGAGTTTCATTAATTTCCCCTCCCTCGACAACAAGAAGCTCAGTTTTGGATAAGTCTGAATTGAATTATCAGAAAGTTGAGAAAGATATACCAGCCAGCTAGTGGTTGGAATGTTGCGCGCTTAACAAAAATAAAACATGAATAGCCCCTTAATTGGGGCTTTTTTATAAGCAGTATTCATATCATTGAGGCGAAAACGCTACCTTTTGCATAATAAGTCAGAGTGAATCGCTATTTATTCCAATTTATCAGGTTAATAATTTGTTGCATGTTGTTTCGTGTGATGCTAGTTTGTATCGCATGAAAAGGTCGGAGTACCTTGCATTTTCACAAACTTGGGAGAGAAAGCGCATGAAAGATGTACCAGCGCTGGACATAAAGGATCTACACAAAACGTTTGGTCAAAATGAAGTTTTAAAGGGAATTTCACTTTCTGCGCATAAAGGCGATGTTGTATCGATTATCGGTTCTTCAGGGTCGGGTAAAAGTACTTTCCTTAGATGTATCAACCTTTTAGAGACACCAACTGCAGGCGAGATTTGGGTTAATGGCGAATTAATTCAAATGAAAAACAACCGCCAAGGCGTATCTGTTCCTGCCAACGAAAAACAAGTACAGCGTATCCGTTCACGCTTAGCGATGGTTTTTCAAGGCTTCAATCTTTGGTCTCACCTGACCGTTCTCGAAAATGTTATCGAAGCACCCGTTCACGTATTAGGTGTACCTAAAGCTCAAGCGATTGAAAATGCAGAACTACTACTTAAAAAAGTAGGCTTGTATGAGCGCAAAGATTACTACCCAGGTCATTTATCCGGTGGACAACAACAACGAGCGGCAATTGCTCGAGCGTTAGCGGTTGATCCGGAAGTGATGCTGTTTGATGAGCCAACATCAGCACTTGACCCTGAGTTAGTAGGGGAAGTACTCGGTGTAATGCGAGATCTAGCAGAAGAAGGAAGAACCATGCTTGTGGTAACACATGAAATGGCTTTTGCTCGTGACGTATCAAACCATGTGATGTTCCTGCACCAAGGTCTAGTGGAAGAACAGGGCGATCCAGCTAAACTGTTTACGGAACCTGAATCTGAACGTTTACAACAATTTATCTCATCGATTTACTAATCAGAATTGAAACGCCGTTGCCAACGGTAAACAGCGACGGTGTGAACAATAAAACACAACAAGTAAGTTAATAAGCAACAACAAACACAACATTAAAACTAGCAAAACATAAAAACCTAAATCACAGGAGTAGGGATATGAAAAAGTGGTTATTAGTCGCGGCACTTGCTGCAACTGCTGCAACGGGCGTAGCTCAAGCAAAAGAATGGAAAACAGTACGCTTTGGTATTGAAGGTGCTTACCCTCCATTTAGCTGGACAGAAGCTGACGGGTCACTGAAAGGCTTCGATGTCGATATGGCTAACGCACTTTGTACTGAAATGCAGGTGCAGTGTAAGATCGTTGCACAAGACTGGGATGGTATCATTCCTTCTCTACTTGCTCGTAAATATGATGCGATCATCGCGGCAATGTCTATCACGGAAGAGCGTAAGAAAAAAATCGACTTCACTGGTAAATACGCACTTATCCCAAACAAGTTCATCGCTAAGAAAGGTGCAGGCCTTAACTTTGATGATCTAAGCGGTCAAAAGATTGCAGTTCAACGTGCAACAACTCACGATAAATACCTAACAGACAACTACGGCGATACAGTAGAGATCGTTCGTTACGGTTCATTCGACGAAGCTTACCTTGATCTAGCAAACGGTCGTGTTGCTGCTGTACTAGGTGATGCATCTGCTCTAGAAGAAGGCGTGCTGAACAAAGCTGGTGGTGAAGACTACGAGTTTGTTGGCCCCTCTCTAACGGATCCTAAGTGGTTCGGTGAAGGTATGGGTATTGCTGTTCGTAAGCAAGACAAAGATCTGACTAAGCAATTAGATGCGGCAATCCTTTCACTACGTGAAAAAGGCATCTACCAAGATATCGCGGCTAAATACTTCAACTACGACGTATACGGTCAGTAATCTTTAGCGTCAATTCTTAAGGGAGAGGTTCTCCTCTCCCTGTCTTACCAACTTTTTCGCAGTTCTGTTGGAATCCATTATGTTTGATTTACAAGGATATGAAGCGTCGATCCTGAAAGGGGCGGTGCTCACAATCGAAGTTGCCTTGCTGTCGCTAATTTTAGCTATGGTTCTTGGTATGCTAGGTGCCTTAGCAAAACTCGCGCCTTATCGCTGGGCTCGTGCTATTGCAACCCTCTACACAACCGTCATTCGAGGCATTCCAGATCTCGTACTGATGATGCTGATTTTCTTTGGTGGACAAATCCTTTTAAACAACAGTTTGTATTCCATCAACGAGTGGCTCAACGAGTGGTTTGCATCCAGTGATCCTAACCACGAATGGACCGCTTACTTACCTGATTATATTGATGTCAGCCCATTTGTTGCTGGTGTCTTAACCATAGGCTTTATTTTCGGTGCCTATATGGCAGAAACGTTCCGTGGTGCCATCATGGCTGTCGACAGCGGTGAAATGGAAGCGGCAAAAGCTTATGGTATGAGCCCTGTAAAGGCGTTTCACCGCATACTGCTACCGCAGATGATTCGTCACGCATTACCGGGTTTTGGGAATAACTGGCTGGTATTACTTAAAACCACTGCGCTGGTTTCGATTATTGGCCTAGAAGACATGGTACGTGTTAGTGCACTGGCGGCGGGTTCAACCAAAATGCCATTCACTTTCTACATGACTGTGGCGATTATCTTCTTATTCTTCACCAGTGTTTCAACGGGCTTACTTAAGCTGGTTGAACGTAAATTCAGTATCCACGCGAGGTAGTTATGGACTTTTCATTGATAATTGAAAGCCTGCCGATTTACCTTGGTGGTTTATGGACAACGGCTTGGATGGTTTGCGTTGCTTTGATCATTGGCTTATTCGTCGCCATACCACTAGCTATCGCTCGTAACAGTCCAAATATGCTGATTAATGCTCCGGCTTGGTCATTCATCTATTTCTTCCGTGGTACGCCATTACTGGTTCAGCTGTACCTGATTTACTACGGTATGGACCAATTCTTCCCAGTGAAAGACACATTATGGGAAAACGCATGGTTCTGTGCTTTGGTGGCATTCATTCTTAACACGTCAGCTTATACCGCAGAGATCATTCGTGGTGCGATTAACGGCTTACCTAAAGGTGAAGTCGAAGCAGCAAAAGCTTACGGCATGAGTACACCGAAGACTTACCGTCGTATCATTTTACCAAGTGCTCTGCGTCGCGCATTGCCGGCTTACAGTAACGAAGTCATCTTCATGCTTCACGGCTCTGCGGTAGCGGGTATCGTAACCATTATGGACTTAACCGGTGCTGCACGTTTGGTTAACTCACGTTACTACGCTCCATTCGAGTCTTTCCTAACGGCAGGTCTGTTCTACATGGCGTTAACGTTCATCATCATCGCGATTTTCAAATTCGCAGAGAAACGTTTCCTTGCTTACCTAAGACCACTTAGCTAATTGCACGGTATTCACACAGTTAACAAAACGGCGCTCATTGAGCGCCGTTCTTATTTAGGGTTTGTATAGGAATTAGTTGAGTAGCTCTTTGAAGCAAAAAGGACTTATTACACAAGCAATAAGTCCTTTAACTTTGTTTCTGATTTACTAGTTCAAAAAGCAATTAAACTTCATTAACGCCAATGAAATCACCATCAAAGGATGCATCAGTGTAGATGATGACTTCTTTGCCTCCTTTGGTGAAGCTATAAGCGGTAATCGTTTCAGTTCCATCGAGTCCAAGTTTATCTTGCATATCTTGGTCTAGCGTCACTGATGTTGCGGTTTGGTATTGGAATCCTTGAAGATGACTAGCGTCGATATCTTCAATTCCTAAAGCAAAGAATTCAGCAACTTGGTCGTCGTTCTTTGCTCTATTACCATCAAGGTCATGGTTTTGATTGAAGGTTTTACCTAGAGAAATAGTCAGTTTGTCATTAGCTGAGTCTCCCCCTATGACTGCTTCAAACCCATTGATGTTTGACCCCTTCGACATGTCGATATCGACACCACCAGGGTCATTGGCGACCAGTACATCGAACCCTTTACCACCATGAATTAGAGTATCCTCTGCATCAAAGGCTACTGTATCGTTGCCTTTACCAGCACGGATTTCGTCTGCACCACCACCACCAATGATGATGTCATCGCCTTTACCGCCTTTGATATGGTCGATTCCGTCTCCGCCATCAAGCCAATCATCGCCTTTACCACCAAATAATTGCTCTGGTTGGTCGTCGATTTCAACGGTGGTTACCACATCATCGAAGTCACCATCACCGCCAGGGTTGTCATTCCAGAACTGATTTCCGAGTTCTGTACCCGGATTGAAGTTGTTAATGCCGCTAACATCTAAGGTAAGGTTGCCGTTACTACCGACTAAATCTTGTACGCCCAGCAAGAAGGGGTGGTCACTATTGTTAGAGCTGGTCGCTTGTTGAGTGTTTAAGTCAATTGCGATACTTTCGCCTGAGACGAAACCGTCATTCCCGCCATCTGGGATAATGAAGAACCCGAGCGTATCAACGCAATCATCACAGTGCCCCAAATCGAGACTAAAGCTGTTGCCAGCTTCAGAGTTTGGAAGGTGATCTTTCACATTCCCCCAAATGACTTCAGCGTTTACATTGCCTTCACTGTCTTTTGTGAAGTAACCAAACGAATTTTCGAAGCCCGCTTCGGTGCCTTCCATAGTGACGTCAATAGTCCCTCTGAAGCTACTTACATCGTAGTAACCCGTCTCAGGATCGAGTTCAGGTATGCCACCTTTGGCGTTGTCACCACCAAGAATGACATCGTCCCCACGACCACCGCGCAATATATCGGTTCCGTCACCCGTTAGGCCATCGGTGGTAACAGAAGTGACGTAGTAGTCACTTGAATCGGCATTAGCGTCTCCGTTTTTGTCAAATGCAGGACCAACGGCAGTAAACTGAAGTTCATCAAAGGCTTTAAAGCCAGTGTCATCAGGACCGATGTTTAGATAACCGCTGTTGTTATTGCCATCCGCTAAATCGCTCGCAATGAAATCGCCCTCAGCGACCAGAATACCTTCCCGATATGCTGCCCAATGGCCTGCCTCATCTACGCCATTGTCGCCTTCATTTAAGTAGAGGTTGGAAATGCCGACTTTAGCAATCATTGTATGTTCGTCTAAGCTGACGGAAAACATCTCTGATGCACCTTCACCGGTAACGCCGTCGTAGCTGAAGCCAATTTGAGCAAGCACGCCAGCCTCAGCTGCGCCATCTACCCCATAACCTGTACCGCCAGAGCTTGCATTACCTGTATCAACGGTGCCGACAGAACCATCAGCGTTGTAGGCGGTTGAATTTGCTGATAGGTCGACGGATGTCGTTGGCTCCGCTAATTCAAACTCGCCGGTTCCTTCGTTAAACGACAGCGCTTCAAAGTTATCGCCGATAATTACGTCATTCCCTTTACCGCCTCGAATCAAGTCGTTCCCAGCGGCGCCTTCATTTGCAGCGTCTGGCCCGTTATCACCAATGAGCACATCGTTATGCAGTACCTGCTTCAATGACACATTATCAATCAGAGCCCCAAAGGTGTCTTCTGCGCCGTCGGCAATAAAATTGAGTGAGTAATTTCCTGAAGAGAGATCGACATCTTCGCTAAACAGATCCCAATCATCATCGACGCCGTCAATGTCTTGGAAAGACTTCTCGAATACAACGTCGGTGCCCGCCATTATTTGGACTGTGAAAGGAGCGGTGGTGCTATCGCCTCCTTTATTACGGAAAGCGTAGGAAAAATCGAGTTGATATATACCGTCGTCATCGACCGTAAATGTTTGGGAGACGGTTGAATTTGAATTCGCGCCATGCGAGTCTAATTCTAGGAAGTGACCACTGGCGATATCAGTCCCGTAACCATCAGCTGGGACACCGCCATGCAGTTGTTCTTGAATCTCGATACTGCCAACCTCGGCGTTCCATGCACCGGCGCTTGGCGCTGTTCCCCATGTATTGCCAAGGTCAAAAGCTTCAAAATCACCATCGCTGATTAGGTTTTCGCCAAATTCTGCACCAGCGCCTCTGTCACCATAAATAATGTCATTGTTCGCACCGCCTTCAACATAATCATCACCGGCACCTGCAACCACAATGTCGTCAACACACTCTTCTCCTAGCGCTTCTAAATCTTTATCGCGTGCCGCGCTTAAATCGCGGTTAACGCCGGCTTCATCACCAGCATTGAGCGAATGATTCCAAGCTTCAACCACATCGTTTCCGGCACCTGCTTTAATTGTGTCCGATCCACGTCCAGCAGCGATAAAGTCATCGCCGCTGCCGGCATGCACAATGTCGTCGCCTTTACCGGCTCGTACTTCGAGGTTATCGCCGCTGAGGTTAGAAAGGTCATTGTTGACATCTCTAGATTCTGGGGTGGGGAGGTTAGGACCATCTACTAGTATATTGGTATCATTGCTACCATTACTTTTCAGTCCTGCTGCTGTATTGGTTACTTCTGCCATCGTTTTTTCCTCACATATCATTCGATACATAGAGGCAGCCCAGCCATCTCGGCTTCATCCCTGAGATCTGGAGCTTTCCGTCCTCACCTCACGATGAGTTTGGCTTTATCTTCTTTGTGCGCTTGGTTAAATTTCTCTCATTGCCTTATAGGCGCTCACAGAGAGTGGGTTGAGTAGATACTCGAGCGGTGTTTGTTGCTCAAGTAATATCATCACTTCTGCGGGCATGCCCGGATACAATGAGATGTTTTCTAATGCTTCTAGCTCAGACTTATCTAACGATACTCTCGCTAAGTAAGCAGAAGATCCTGTAGCTTGATCGCTAATGCGGTCAGCCGAAATATGGACTAATTTTCCACGAATCGGTGGTGTTTTACGGAAACTGTATGCAGTCAGTCTTACTTGGGTATCCAAGCCAATTCGTAAGGCTTCGATGTCTTCTGGCTTCACTAACGCTTCTACAATCAACTCGTCATTTTGCGGAACCAATTCCATCAAGGTTTCACCGGGTGGAACGATGGCATTTTCGGAGACCACATTAAGTCCAACTACCACACCACTTTGAGGTGCTCTTATTTCAACCCGGGTAAGAATATCTTGAGCATTGACCATAGCCTCTCTGGTTTCATTCAGCTTTCTTTCTAAATCTTGTATCTCTTCGCCGAGCGTTTTGGCGTAAGTATAATCCGCATTGATCAACTCTAACTTCGCTTCGGCGATGGTGCGTTTGGCGTGGCCAATCCTAGCTTTGAGGTCAGCAACGTTACCTTGTAATTGAGAGCGTTCTCGCTGTAAATCCAATAAGCGAGATTTGGATGTGTTACCGGAAACAAGCAAATCTTGGTGCATTTGTACCTGTTCTTCTAAATACTTCAGGCTTCGGTTTCCGGCTAAGAATCGTTGTTGGAAGCCTTGCAGATCAAGTTTTGATTGCTCGACTTTTTGCTGTAACACATCGGATTCACCGGATTTTAACGATTGTCTTTTGCTGAAAAGCTTACTCTGCGTATCAAGTAAGCTTGATACGTTTGGGTCACTCATAAGGGAGAGTAATCTCATATCAAATTGAATTTCTTGATGACTCGCTAACTCTGATTGTAAGCGGTTCAGCCGCGCTAAATCACTTTGCCACTGAGCTCTTAGCCTTAGAAGCGATGCTTGAGCTTGTGTGTGACTTAACGTGATGAGCAGTTCGTCTTTTTGAACATGGTCGCCGTCAGAAACATGGACGATTTCTACAATCCCGCCTTCTAAGTGCTGAATGGGTTTTCGCTTTGATTCTACGATAATCACGCCTGGCGCAATGGCAGCAGAAGAAAGCGGGGCTAGGTATGCCCAAGCAGCAAAGCCACCAAGAGTAGTCACAAGAACTAACCAGATGAACACCTGTATTTTGAATGTAGAAAAGATCAGTTTTCTACCATCGTCGAAGTGAATACCTTTATCGTCATGATGAATACTAGCCATTCGACACCTCCGAGGAAGCGACATTGAAGAGCGACCGGACAACTTTACTCGCTTCGCCTGCTTGCGTTATCTGGCCGTTTTTCAATTCAACAACCCAATCGACATGTCTGAGTAAGCTTGGGTTATGCGTTACCATCACGACAGAAATGGATTTCTCTTTCGCCAATTGTAATAGCGAAACAAGGGCGTGTTGATCTTTCGT